>JAAYTF010000036.1 GCA_012518125.1 Bacilli bacterium
ATTATTCAAAATGGTACATTACTAAACAATCGAAAATATATATTCTTATATTTACATTTAATGTAAAAACACAAAAAGTTCATAAAATGTCTAAATTAATTGTATTTTAATATTTTATTCAATTTGTTAATTGATATAATTAAAATAAGAAAAAATATCTATATAAAACAGGCGAAAATTGAGACTAAAGTATGAAGTAACAAAAGGAGGTATTCAAATGGCATGGTTTATGAAAAACAAAACAGTTGAAAACGAGACATTGTTGGTGGAAAATCAAAGACTGAAAAACAGTTGGTGGAGCTGAAAAAAGAGAAAGAAGAAGCCGAGATTAGCTTGAACTTGGTGATGAAAGCGATTAAAGGCGGTTTCTGAGAGATGACCATCGTCGAAGGTGATTACAACCATCCCGATTCGAAAATCATCTATTCGGATAGGCTGAGAAAGTCGTTTGGTTACGAGGACGATCATGATTTTCCAAATAGTCCTGAAACGATGAATAAAGCGGTTCACCCTGATGAAAGCGAATGGGTCTGGGGAACGTTCGAAAAACATTTGAACGACCCTACCGGAAGGACTCCATATGATATGGATCACCGTTTGCGCGCCAAAAATGGCGAATTCCGCTGGTTCAGAGGGGGAGGCGGAGCGCTTCGCGACGAATACGGCAAGCCGCTTCGGATTGCAGGCACGATTCGCGATGTGACGTTTGAGAAAAACAAAGAAAACGCCATCGAGGCGATGAACGAAAGCATTCGCCAGCTGTCCCATTCAATCGATGAAATGGTGAAAGGGACCGAATCGATCACGGCACAAGCAGAAGAGACGGCACTGCGTCAGGAACAATCGATGAAGGCGGCAAATGAAATGAAAGCGAGCACCGATGAAACGAAAGTGATTTCCAATTTCATCCGGGAAATTGCCGACCAAACCAATTTGTTAGGTTTGAACGCAGCCATTGAAGCGGCGCGCGCCGGCGAACATGGACAGGGGTTTGCGGTGGTGGCCGATGAAGTGAGGAAACTGGCGGTAAACAGCGCCGAAGCGACGGAAAACATTGAAAGCAGTTTGAACAAAATGAACGAATTGATCGAACAAATTTTGAATCATATCGAGAGCATGACCGATTTGACGCAGTCCCAGGCTGCGCTCACGGAACAGTTAAATGCATCGATGGAAGAAATGAACAACATGTCGGCATCTTTGGTCGATATCGTAAAAAGTATACAATGAAGAATCGACATTGCAAAGAGAAGCATTGAACGACATGCTTCTCATTTTTTATCAAACAAAAAAGCCTCGAAATCCTGGTGAACAAGGATTCCGAGGCTTTTTTCGATTATTGTGGTAAAGAAATCAACGTGAGTAGAACTCGACGATCAGCGATTCATTGATTTCTGCTGGCAATTCAGAACGTTCTGGGTAACGCAAGTAAACGCCCTCTAATTTATCTTTGTCGAATGACAAATATTCTGGTACGAAATTGTTTTGTTCGACGTTTTCTTTGATGATGTCCAAGTTGCGTGAACGCTCGCGAACACCGATCACTTGGTTCGGTTCTACAAGGTATGACGGGATGTCGACGCGACGTCCATCAACAGTGATGTGGCCGTGGTTCACCAATTGGCGCGCTTGACGGCGTGTACGCGCAAGTCCAAGGCGGTAAACCAGGTTGTCCAAACGTGATTCCAACAAAATCAAGAAGTTTTCACCGTGAACACCGCGCATTTTACCAGCTTGATCGAAAAGGTTGCGGAATTGGCGTTCGTTCAAGCCGTACATGAAACGCAACTTTTGCTTTTCTTGAAGCTGCAAACCGTACTCGGACATTTTCCGGCGTTGCGAAGGTCCGTGTTGACCTGGTGGGTATGGGCGTTTTGACAGTTCTTTGCCAGTGCCGGTCAATGAGATGCCATAACGTCTTGATTTTTTCCATAATGGTCCTCGATAACGTGCCATTAATGAATTTCCTCCTTGAATTTTACTTGTAAAATAACCTCTCCCGTGTGCTAAATGCCAGGTCATTTTGTTTTCATGCACCTTCGCTCCAGCAGCCAAGAGTTACACAGTGCACCTCATCAACATGAGGAACAAAATGGACGCAGACATAAGCACACCAAGGCCGCTTGATTATTTTACACAACGTATAGTATATAATTTTCTTTTTATAAAGTCAATGAAGAGGCGAACTTGCCTCGTGTTAGCGGAGAAATTTATATTGAAAAGGTAACGTCAACCGCACGTGTAAGCTAAATGAAATGCTGCTGCAAATATTGAAGCGGCGTCATGCCGGTATGTTTTTTGAAAAATTGGATGAAGTGGCTATGATTGGAAAAACCGTACCGTGTCCGGATGGTATGGAGCGATTCGTTTGAATGTTTCAGTTCAAATATGATCGCTTCGATCTTTTTTTTGGCAATGTATTTAGATGCGCTTACATTCAAATGTTTTCGAAATAAGCTTGTCAAATAAGTGGGGGAAATGGCGAGCTCGTCCGCCAACCAATTAACCGTTAAATAGTCGCTTTTTAAATGGTGATAAATGAGCGACAACGCTTTTTCGACATATTCATTTCCACGGTAGATCAGATGATCGATGATGACACCGGCTTTGATCTGATCGATAAACGATTCAATATGGAGCATGAATTCAGCATTCGTTTTCCAGTTTTCTATTTGATAAATGAGGTGATAACTTCTTTCCAACACAAAGAAGGGAACTCTCCCTTTTTCACTTTGCAAAATGATGAGACTCGTCACAATGCTTTTGAAAAAGACGCGCAGTACGAATAACTGATTTTTTTCCGGAATGTTTAAGACGTGCAAACATAAATCCATCAACACCGTTTCGGCTCGTTTGAATTGTTTGGAGGAAATTAATGATAAGATTTTGTCTTCATACGAATAGAGTGTTTCGTCCAATTGATACAACATGATCGTCTCGAGGCTGATCGGTTTTTTTTCTTCCAAAAACGTCCGCTCTTCCATCATTTGTCTCCCCTTATTTTAATTGTCCATCGCCACTACAAGTTGTAAAAACATCCATTAACTTCCATTTATACTTATATCTTAATCGATATTTTTTCCTATACAAGACGTTTGGAGCTTAGTTACTAAAAATGTAGCAATTATATCAAAAACCGAAACAAAAACGTCGCAAATCGAAACTGCAATCAGAGAGAAAAAATTCGTTTTGGCAGTTGATCGTCCAGAAAATGGGACGAGCTTGTTTTTTATGCGCAAATACCTAGTCCTGTTTGGCATTCGGAAAACTGTTAACAATTTTGTTTAAAACATGTTATGAACCTTAACGGAAATTTATGAATTCGAAATAAGGCGAAGTGCACAATTTCCTAAACTTTAAGTGTAAGCGGACCGGGAAGGTTTGCGAAAACATTTAGAGGGGAGGAAATGCTGTGTTCCATTCTAAAAAACTGGCAATTTTTGCGATTACGCTTATCATTTTTCAACTATTATTGCCAAATTTTTCTTTTCCAAACATTTTAGAAGCGTCGGAAGCAGATGAAGCAAAAATCGATATAAATGTAAAAGCGGCTGATGACGAGCGTTTGATATGGGAAGTCGTCATCAATCCGCGTGCCGAACAATTGAACGAAGCAAAGACAACGCTCATTTTCGGCGAAGGCATGGCGCATCAGAACATCCACCATTCAAATGGGGCGAATGTAACGGAAACGAATGACGGTTACATCATTGCAACCGATCCAGGAAGTGACACGTACAAATTCGAAATCGTTGCAAGTTTAATAGAAAAGGAACAAGAATCGTTCACTTTGCAGGCAACTTTTGAAACGGATGGAAAAACGTATCAAACGGCCGAAACGTACAAAAGGGTGAAAGCGGCGCCAAAACATGAAGCGGAAAAACAAGATGAAGCTCCTTTAGACAGTGCAGCTGAGGAAAAAGACGAAAAAGTGACAGAAATCGAGCAAGAAAATGCCAGTGAGGACCAAGAAGAAGTTGTTAATGAAGAGCAAGAGGGAGAAGTAGGTCTAGTACACCCGCTGTTTCAAACGACCGCTAGGCCATTTGCCATATCAGGTGTGATGAGCGGGGATACGTGGCCAAATCCTGGTTCGTTGAAGCTGAATAAAACGGCATCGGAAACAGGAAATTTTGCAGAGTGGGAAGTCGAATTGACAATCGAAGGGAAAAACTTGAAGACGAGTTCAGATGTCGTTCTCGTGCTTGACCGTTCTGGAAGCATGCGCGGGACACGCTTGAATAAGGCGAAAGAAGCGGCGAGACAATTTGTCGATCATTTGTTGGTCAATGAACAATCTACCGTCCGC
>JAAYTF010000037.1 GCA_012518125.1 Bacilli bacterium
AAATTGAAGAAAAAGAAAAGGAAGCAAAGAAATCAAATGAAGACTCTAAGTCTACTGCGCCTACTGCTTCAAAATCTAATGATTCAAGTTCAAACAATAAATCAAACGTAACATCTAATGAAAAGAAGAGTTCAAATAGCTCAAGCAACTCAAATAGCTCAAGCAATAAATCAAACAGTTCAAACTCATCAAACAAATCAAATTCAAGTAGTAAATCTGAAACAAAGGCTCCTAACAAGCCAAAGCAAGAAAAACCTAAACAAGAAAAGCCTAAGCAAGAGAAACCTAAAAACAATTCAGGTTCAAACAACAGTGGAACAGGAACAGTAGGTGAAAATAATGCTCCAAAATATCCACCACTAAATAATCCAAGCGGGCTTCCAAGTGGTGCGAAATTAAGTGTTAAGGAGAGCCCAACTAGTCATATTTATAGCTACAGTAGATCTTTGCCTGGTGGAGGTAAAATTACACAAGTGAATGCAGTTTCAGCTCATGAATCAATGATTATAATGAATGGAAAAGATAATAACGGAAACGACTTCATGTCTAAATACACTCCTGCAAGAGGTGTCGTAGAACACTATGTATTTGGGGCCCCACCAAAGTTCACTGACGATGACATCTGGATTCTTTATGAAGTGGGTGAGGCATTCGCTAGAGCTTACAAAATGAATTAAGATTCTGATAGTAAAAGCACCCTGCATAGGGTGCTTTTTTATGTTAAAATAGTTATCCATCTATTAACTTTTGTGATTAGGTCAGGTACAATAAAAAAAGTGATATAATTAAACCTAAACCCTATAATTGCAAAGGCAGGTGTTCATCATGAACAAAACTGATTATTTTCTTTTATGCCATTTATCGACAGCTTTTTTTACTAAAATCTTCGTTCCGTCGACATCCGCCACTTCCACGATCGTCCCCTTATGGATCCACTGCCCTTCCGATACACAGCTGTAATCTTTCTCATCGATGCGGACGGTGCCGACAGGCCGCAAATCGGTGACACATACGCCTTTTTTGCCGACGAGGGTCAAATATTCCTCATTGATCGTCGTATAGCCTTCTTCTTTTGTTAATCGGTCTTTCAGCATTAATTTGCTCCATACTTGACGCCGCGGCAAAAATTTCAAAAAGGATAAGGACAACATTGCCCCGAAGACAAGGCCGATGATCGCATATAAACCGGCGGTGAAATTTGGTGCTGTCAATGCGACCGACACGACCATCGCGATGATGCCGATGATGCCGAGGGTGCCATCGCCTAAAAACTTCCCGTCGATCAAAATGAATAACAATCCGATGAAATAAATGGAAAACATCACGGCGACCGTCATAAAATCTGTCAAATAAAAATAAAAGTATAGAGAAATGGCAACAATACCGAATAAAGCAAAAAGTCCGCGCATATTGACGAGAATTTCGCCGATGAGAAACATCGTGGCGCAACCTACGAGCACTAAAGTGAACCAATCCATTTGAACCAATTGTTCCATCCAAATTCCCCCTAATAATGATAAATGGTGATATAAATGGCTTTAAAAAAAAGCATTGCGTTGATTGGCACAATCCTATTACTGTTAAGTATATATCACGATTTGCAAAAAGATAAAATGGTTCGTGACGAAATATTGTCCGTCACGGTCAACGACGAAACCATGTTTGTCGTCAAAAAACGCGTCAAGCCGGGCGATACGATGTTGTCGCTCGTTGAAGAAGTCAACGGGGGCAAACTGCACCAATTCGATATCGACAAGATCATGAACGACTTCAAAAACGTAAATCCGAATTTGAAATCGAATGCATTGACGGTAAATGAATATTATTATGTACCGTTGTACAAATCATTGAGCAAATAAAAAAGGCTGCAGCTTGCAGCCTAGATTGACTAAAAATACGGCATGATAAACAGTTGGACGATCAAAGAAATGATTCCGAGCACTATGGCGCTGTAACCTAAAATGTACGATTGCCTGTTTCGGGCGACGATTCCTAATATTACGCCGGCAATGGCAAATAAGACAGGCAAGAAGAAAAATGAAATGATGCTGAGCGCAAGGGCAATCCAACCGTAGGCATGCTGCACGTCATCTTCTCTTTCCACATTACGGACCGGTTCAGTAAATTCGGATGCGGTTTCTTCCAAAAATGTCCGTCTATTACGGTCATTGTCCGGTTCCGGTGTGCGATGCCCTTCGTCCATGTCTCTGTTCGCATCTGTGTTGTAAAACGGGTCGTTTTCGTTGTGGTCTCGATGATGCAAACTAAGTCTACCTCCTTTTTAGGTTAGGTAGGCTTAGTTTATGGAATATCGGCCATTTCATTTGTGTAACTTATTGCATGTTATTGCATTATTTTCTCCAATAAATTTTCGTCAAATTTTCCTGATTTGATCATGGCGATTTCATGTTTGTAAGGTGGCTTTCGTTTGTTTTTCGTTTCCCCGACGTAAGGCGTCTCCAAAATTTTTGGCAAATCTTTGAATGCTTCGTGATAAATGACGTAATGAAGCGCTTCAAAGCCGATATGTCCGAAACCGATATTTTCATGGCGGTCTTTTCTAGCGCCTTGTTCGTTCTTGCTGTCATTGACGTGGACGACTTTTATGCGTTCAAGCCCGATGATTTTGTCGAATTCCGTCAACGTTTCATCGAAACCTTCTTTTACATTGTATCCTGCGTCGTGTATGTGGCATGTATCCAAACAGACGGACAATTTTTCGTTATAAGTCACACCGTCGATGATTTTTGCCAATTCATCGAACGTCCGGCCGATTTCCGAACCTTTTCCGGCCATCGTCTCAAGGGCGATTTGGACGTTTTGGTCTTTGCGGATGACTTCGTTCAATCCTTTGATGATTTGTTTGATGCCCGCATCCACCCCGGCGCCGACATGGGAACCCGGATGAAGAACGATTTGTTCAGCGCCGATCGCTTCTGTCCGTTCGATCTCTTTGATTAAAAATTCCACTCCAAGTTCGAACGTGTCGAGTTTTACCGTATTTGCAATGTTGATGATGTATGGGGCGTGGACGACGATGTCGGAGATGCCGTTTTCTTCCATATGTTTCAATCCTGCTTCAATGTTCAATTCTTCGATCGGTTTTCTTCTCGTGTTTTGTGGCGCACCGGTGTAGATCATGAACGTGTTTGCGCCGTATGACGCCGCTTCTTCACTAGCTCCTAACAACATTTTTTTACCACTCATCGATACGTGTGAGCCTAACTTGACCATTATTTATTTCTCATCCCCTTTTATTGCGAAATTGTTTGGCTAAACGCCGCTTGATCCGCTCTTTTTCTGCGATCATCTTCTTTTTATAGCCAGGTTTGATTTTTTTCGGTTTTTTCACCATTTTCCAAGCGAGCGCGTCCAATTCGTCGGCTTTGTTCTTTCGCCGTTTACGGTCGTCGAATCGCTTTGCGGCGACGAATTCTCCGTTTTTAATGTCGTTGAACAACAGGCGGATGCCGTCTTTTTCCAATTTTTCAATGAGCGGGCGGTCATGCGGGTAATAGAAACTGATCGCTGTACCCTCGCCGCCTGCGCGCGCGGTCCTTCCGACGCGATGGATGTAAAATTCCTTTTCTTTCGGCAATTCAAAATTGATCACGTGGCTTGCCCCTTTAATATCGATGCCTCGCGATGCCAAATCGGTGGCCACGATATATTCGAATTGGAGCTGATGAATCCCTTTTACGACGCGTTTCCGTTCGCGGCTCGGCAAATCGCCGTGCAGCATCACGGCATTTTTCCCTTCTTTGATGAGCAATTTGGCAACTTCTTCCGTCATTTCTTTGCTGTTGGTAAAAACGATTGCGACATAAGGTTGTATGGCATGAACCACTTCGATCAACTTTTTGAACGGGTCCATCCCCTCTTTTATTTCGATCATGCGATGTTCAAGTTGTTTTGGGGTTTTATGGTGATCGATTTTCACCATGACGGGCCGTTCCAAATATTTCTTGATGAAATGGGTTAACGGTTCCGGGATCGTCGCTGAAAAAACGAGGATTTGTATATCTTTGTGACTGCGGACGAGCAATGCGTCTATTTTATCAATAAATTTTAAATCGAGCATCAAATCTGCTTCGTCGATGACAAACGATCGCGCGTGGTAAATGGATAAAACGCCCTCTTCGACCATGTCCAAAATTCTTCCGGGTGTTCCGACGACGATATGCGGGGTCGTCGTTTTTAATTGTTCCATCATCCGTTTACGGTCCAACCCACCGATGATGAGCCGCATTTTCCAAGCGTCTTCTTTGCCGGCCAATTTACGGATCGTTTTAATTTCTTCCGCAAGTTGTATCGCCAACTCCCGCGTCGGGGCTGTGATGACGATTTGCACGTCGTTTTTCGTTTCTTCAAGGTTGTTTAAAAGTGGAAGTAAAAATGCGTGCGTTTTTCCAGAACCTGTCTGCGATTGTCCGACCAAGCATTTCCCTTGCAAAATGAGCGGGATCGCTTTTTCTTGGATTTCCGTCGGTTCTTTGAAATAGAGCTGTTCCGTAACGTTCACCATCATGTCGTTTAAACCTAAAGTTGAAAATGATTTGTTGCTCAATTTACTTCCTACTTTCTTTTTGGATTATAAAAATTGAAATGGGTCTGTGTTAACGTTGGAAACGTACACATTCAATGAAGGGAATCGTTCTTCAATGAACCGTTTTGTCGCTTCCTTCATCACTTGTTCAATATAATGCCCCGCATCGATGAGCGCTAAACCGTTATCTTTTGCATCTTGTGCCTGGTGGAACGTGACATCGCCGGTAATGTAAGCGTCGGCGCCCAACTGTTTCGCTTTGTGGATGTATTTTTCACCGCTGCCGCCCAATACGGCGACCCGTTTCACTTGTTTGTCCAAATCGCCGACGTAACGTACGTGTCTTACGTCCAAAACTTTTTTTGTCATCTCGATCAGTTGATGAAAATTGACAACTTCTTTAAGCGTCCCGATCCTTCCTAAACCGTATTTTTTCCCTTCATTCTTAAGCGGATAAATGTCGTATGCCACTTCCTCGTACGGATGGGCTTTCAGCATCGCTTCGACAACATTTTTCAACAACGTTTCCGGAACGATCGTCTCGATTTTCAATTCTTCCACGCGCTCGATTTTATGTGGTGTACCGATGTAAGGATTGGCGCCTTCAAGCGGTTTGAAAGTCCCTGTTCCCGGCGCTTGAAATGTGCAATGGCTGTAATTTCCGATGTGGCCCGCACCCGCTTCGCTCAAAGCGTCGACGACTTCATTTACGTGGTCGACGGGAGTGAAAACCGCCAATTTATAAAGCGGTTCTTCGTGGGTGACGACCATCGGTTGAACGTTTTCGATGCCGATTTTTTCCGCCAACAAATCGTTGACGCCGCCTTCGGCGATATCCAAATTGGTATGGCTCGCATAAACGGTGATGTCGTGTTTGATCAATTTTCTGACGAGTTTTCCTTTTGGGGTATTGAAATCGATCGTTTTTAACGGTTTAAACAGCATCGGATGGTGGCTGACAATGACATTTGCCCCGAGCCTAATCGCTTCATCGACGACGGCATCGTTCACATCCAACGTAACGAGCACCGCCTCCGTTTTATCGGAAATTGACCCTACTTGCAAGCCGACATTGTCCCAATCGTAGGCGAATGTTTTCGGAGCCCAACCTTCCAATTCGCGAAAAATCGCTTGGTGGATCATTTCACTCATGAAATTGCCTCCTCAATCCATTTCAATTTCGTGGAAAATGATTCGATTTTTTCTCTCGCTTCGGCGCTGTCGCTTTGTTTCATTTGCATAATCGTCTTTTCTAGGCGTCGATGTTCTTCCTGCCATTTTTTGATGAAAAGCGTCGGCTTTTCCTGCAATAAATATGGTCCGAACATCAATTGTTTTTCAAAATGGATTTTATCATAAGGATCCGAATTTATCTTATGCGCGTCCGCTTCGGCGATTAAAATTTCATAAATCAGGCCGTTTTCCTCTAAAATGATTTCGTTCGTCAACACAAATTGCAATTCGAGAAGCACTTTTCGCACAGTCGCTTCGTTGTTGTTCGGCTGTAAAATCAATTTTTGCACATGTTTGAGCTTTTCTTTTCCTTTGTACAAAATGTTTCTGATCAAATTGCCGCCCATGCCGGCGATGACGATGACATCAACCGGTTCATCTTCTTCAATGACGCCTAATCCATCGCCAAAACGGACGTCGACCCTGGATTCGAGACGATGTTTTTTCACGGTGTTCAATGCATTAAGATAAGGCCCTTTCGCCACTTCGCCAGCGATTGCCCGGGCCTTTTCGTCGCGGAGACAGACGTAGCAAGGCAAATAAGCGTGATCGGAGCCGATATCGGCGAAAAATGCGCCGTTCGGTATTTCATCGGCAATTCGTTTTAACCGTTCAGACATTTGTATTGGCATATGCCTTCACCTGTTTTGTTCGTTCTGATTATTTTCCCTTAAATTTAGAAAAGCTTTCTGATAAACAGAAAGCTTAACGTAAGTCGCATCGATTTTATTGCTTTTCGCTTAACCATTCAGCGAGCACTGTCGCTTCTTCCGGTCCAACCAATCCCGCTGGCATTGAACCGATACCGTTGTTGATAATGTCTTCAATTTCTTCTTTTGACAATTTGCTTCCAACCGTCGTTAAATCCGGTCCAACTCCACCAGTTAAATCAGCTCCGTGACAGGACGCACAAGAACTAGCATAGATGCTTTCTGCATCCGTCGTTGTTTCGCCGCCATTTTCTTCCACTACTTCTTCTCCATTTTCTTCAGCTAAACGTATATCTTCACGCTGACTGACGCCTATATAATAGACGATGACTGCCGCAAAGATCCCTACGATAGCTATGATTGCGAATGGAAGAATGTGCCTGTTCATACTTCGTTTCCTCCCTATAGTATTGTAATTGTAAGATGGAATGTAGAGCTATGTCTATTTTACTTTATATTGTAGATAGTTTAAAGTAAATATATATTTCGCCGATTGTTCTTCAAAAAATTGTAACGATTTTTTACTCCAAAAAGTCTTTCAAACGTTTGCTGCGGCTTGGATGACGCAATTTTCTAAGTGCTTTCGCCTCGATTTGGCGAATGCGTTCCCTTGTTACGCCGAAAACTTTGCCGACTTCTTCCAACGTCCTCGTGCGGCCATCGTCCAATCCGAAACGGAGCCGCAACACATTTTCTTCCCGGTCGGTCAACGTATCCAACACATCTTCCAATTGCTCTTTCAAGAGCTCATACGCTGCATGGTCGGCCGGTGAAACGGCATCTTGGTCTTCGATGAAATCGCCTAAATGTGAATCGTCTTCTTCACCAATCGGCGTCTCCAATGAAACCGGTTCTTGGGCGATTTTTTGGATTTCACGGACTTTGTCAGGTGAAAGCCCCATTTCTTCACCGATTTCTTCCGGCGTCGGTTCACGGCCCAATTCTTGCAGCAATTGACGTTGTACACGGATCAGTTTGTTGATCGTTTCCACCATGTGAACCGGGATGCGGATCGTTCTTGCCTGGTCGGCAATCGCTCTTGTGATCGCCTGTCTAATCCACCATGTCGCATACGTGCTGAACTTGAAGCCTTTTTCATGGTCGAATTTCTCGACCGCTTTGATGAGGCCCATGTTACCTTCCTGGATTAAATCCAAGAACAGCATGCCTCTTCCGACATATCGTTTTGCGATGCTGACAACGAGGCGCAAGTTAGCTTCTGCAAGTTTGCGGGCCGCTTCTTTATCGCCTTGCTTGATTCGTTTTGCAAGTTCGACTTCTTCCTCCGCCGTCAGCAAATCGACACGGCCGATTTCTTTTAAATACATGCGGACCGGGTCGTTGATTTTTACACCCAACGGAACACTCAAGTCGCGCAAATTATCCGGATCGATGATGTCATCGTCATCGCTGACATCATCATCATCACTGATGATTTCAATTCCTTGTTCTTCCAATTGTTCGTAAAACTCATCGATTTCTTCCGGCTCTATTTCAAAAGAGGATAAACGGTCGGCAACCTCTTCATAGTTCAACATGCCGTGTTTTTTTCCTTCTTCAATGAGTTCGTCTTTGACTTGTTCCAATGTCTTTTCGTTTTCCAATGCTTGGGAAGAGTTGTTATCTGACATAGGCTGTTCCTCCTTCATTTCACCAAATTACAAACTTTTCATTTTTTTCTGCAATTCAATGATTTGCATGCCGATTTCTGCGGCCAAGAGCGGGTTTTTTTCCAATTTCAGCTTTTGTTTCAATAAGCGCAGTTGAGCTTTATGGGTGGCTTCCAATTTAATCAAACGTATATAATCGTTGATTTCTTCTTCATTCAACGATTCGTTCGTATCGATGAGCGAAATTTCCGTAATAATGGAACGAATTTTATCCTCGTCTACTTTATCGACTAATTCACTTATATCTATACGGTTTTTTTCTTCGTACAATGCATATAAATGTGCCACGATGACTTGATGTTCCGTGACGTTGAATTGCATGCCGATTTCTTCCTGGACTTTTTCGATGATGAACGGGTATTCAATCATGTGTGCAAGCAACGCTTTTTCGGCTTTCACGTATGCCGGCTCCCTTTTATGTTTCGGAAAATTTGTACTTATATTAGTATTACTTTTCCGGGCGAGCTTATCCTTTTTTTCTTGGTGAATTTTTTCACGTAATTTGTATACATCGTGCAAGATGGTCTGTTCCGAGAGGTTGAACCGTTCGGCAATTTCTGCCGCATACATTTCCCGTTCGATCGGCGCATCGATTTTGGCAAGTTCCCTTGTCAGCTCCTCGATATATTCGATCCGATCGCTGTCGATGTTCAAGTCGTATTTGCGAAGCGCATAGCGCATGAAAAATTTGAAGAACGTGTCGCTCCGATCGAGCACGGCTTCACGGAAAGCTTCGCCACCGTAACGTTTGATGTATTCATCAGGGTCAAGGTCGTTTTCCAAATGGGCGATCTTCACTTGCAGCCCGAAATTTTGCAACAATTGTGCCGCTTCGTAACTTGCATTCAAGCCTGATTCGTCACCGTCAAAGCATAAAATGACCTTATCGGCTGAACGTTTCAACACTTTGGCATGTTCTTCCGTCAGCGCCGTTCCCAACGTGGCGACGACATTTTTGATGTTTGCTTGATCGGCGGCCAACACATCGAGATAGCCTTCAAAGACGATCGCTTCATTTTTTGTTTGAATATGCCGTTTTGCATTGTGGAAGTTGTATAAAATATTCCCTTTTTGGAACAATGTATGTTCAGGGCTGTTCAAATACTTCGGTTCTTCATCATGTATTGCTCGTCCACCGAAAGCGACGGTTTTTCCGAATCGGTTTTGAATCGGGAAAATGACCCTTCCTCGGAAAGGATCCAAATACGTGTCGTTTTCGGTCATGTTGAGGATGCGGTTTTTCACGAGAAATGGAAGGGAAAAATCCTTTTGTTGCAAAAATGTCACCGTCAGTTTGCTGTTTAAAGGCGCATATCCGAGTTGGAAACGTTCGATCGTTTCTTCGTTGATTCCCCGGTTTTTCAAGTAAGTTAACGCTGCTTCTCCTTGTTCGGAAAACCGTAAGAGATGATGGTAATATTTAACAAGCCAATCGTATGCAGAAAAGAGTTGGAGCGTTTCCTTCGAATAGCTAGGTTGTTTCGTTTCAATTTGCTCTAACGGGTAATGAATCCTTTTTGCTAGAAATTCCACTGCTTCGATATAGGAAATTTGTTCGATTTCCATGACGAAAGTGATGACGTTGCCGCCTTTGCCGCAACCGAAGCAATGAAACATCTGTTTTTCCTGGTTTACTGAAAACGATGGCGTTTTTTCTTCATGAAACGGGCATAAACCGAAATGATTTCTTCCCCGCTTTGTCAACGATACATATTCACCGATCACTTCGACAATGTCATTGCTCGCACGAATGTGGCTGACAACATCTTCAGGTAATTTCGCCATATACATCACCAAAATTCAAAAATTGACCGATCATCCGGTTTACCTGTCTTTCCATGGCAATGACAATACAACTCATTCACCATCGTTCACATCACAATCTATGTTGCTGCGGGAAATGGTTGATATTGCCAAATCTATCAATCTACTTGCTTATTTCTGCGCAAAATGGACATGGCAGTACATCATATTATTATAACCTAATTTTGAAAAAAAGACAAATTTCGACAATGATTTTATTGAATTTGCTTTTTTACCATTTGCAAAATAAGAGATGCCGTTTCTTCGATTGCTTTGTTTGATACGTCGATGACGCGGCAGCCGATTTTTTCGACAATTTTTTCGAAAAATGCCAATTCTTCATGGATCCGCTCCATTGTCGCATACATCGAATCATCATCCAATCCGAGCGCTTTTAACCTTTCTTTGCGAATTTCGTTCAAATGTTCCGGGCTAATTTTTAAACCGATGCATTTGGCTGGGTCGATTTGAAACAACTGTTCCGGTGGATCCACTTCGGGAACGATCGGAATGTTCGCCACTTTGATCCGTTTGTGCGCCAAATATTGTGACAGAGGCGTCTTTGACGTCCGCGAGACGCCGATGAGCACGATATCTGCACGCAAGATGCCCCTTGGATCTCTGCCGTCATCGTAACGAACGGCAAATTCGATCGCTTCGATCCGTTTAAAATATTCTTGGTCGAGTTTATACAATAAACCAGGTTCCAATTTGGGGACTTTTTTAAACGTTTTTTCCATCGCGTCCATCATCGGGCCCATGATGTCAACCGCTTCAATGTTGTTCCGTTTCGCTTTTTCCAATATGTATTTTCGTAAATGCGGATCGACAAGCGTAAAGCCGATCAGGGCGTTTTCTTCTTTGGCGATTTCAATCGTTTCGTCGATCGTCTCTTTATCTTCGACATAGGGGATTCTGCGAATGCTGTAATCACCGTTTGTAAATTGGCTCAAGCCGGCTTTGATGACAAGTTCAGCAGTTTCGCCAACGGAATCAGACAAGATAATGACGCTAGGCTTGTTCAATTTCATCCCTTCTTTCCTATTCGTCTAATAGTAATTCAACAAACGCTTTTGTAATGTTCGTTTTTGTAATTCGGCCTACGACCTGCAATCCATCTTTCGTTTCTTTTACGACAGGTATTCCGTCAATTTGTTTGTCGATGAGGAGTTTGGCGCTGTCGATGAGCAAATCGTCCGGTTTGCAAACCGTGATGTTCGGCATCCGGGTCATAATGATATGTATAGGAACTCGATTCAAATCTTGATTTCCGATGCTCGCCCTTAACAAGTCTTTTCTCGAAACGACGCCGGACAAGAAATTGTTTTCATCGACGACAAACAATGTTCCGACATCGCCCAAAAACATCGTCGTAATCGCTTCATAAACACTGGCGCTCTCTTTGACGACGACAGGGACGGACTGAAAGTCTTTTACTTTGTATCGTTTGATTTTTTCGGCCAACAATTCCATCCCTGTTTTTCCGGTGTAAAAGTAGCCGACCCTAGGTCTAGCGTCCAGAAATCCGGCCATTGTCAAAATGGCCAGATCTGGACGCAAAGTGGCGCGGGACAAATTCAATTGTTCGGCTATTTTTTCTCCCGTTATCGGCCCTTTTTCCTTGACGATTTCGATAATTTTTTGTTGACGCTCTGTAAGTTCCACAATTTCACCACCTATTTATGTCGTGTGGTTGTAAGCCCACTACCTCTTACTGATGCTGCTTCCACTCGATGACCGCAAGATTTGCAAAACCGTTGATTAAAGCGGCGATTTGATTGACCAAAGCAAGACGGTTCTTTCTGATGGCTTCATCCGGATCCATGACCATGTTGTGATCGAAAAATTCATGAATTGGTGCAGCCAATGTTTCGAGCTTGCCAAACATGCCATGAGCATCAAGGTTTGCTTTTGACGTTTCTACGTCCTTTTGCACCTCGACAAATTTTGCGTATAATGTTTTTTCCGATGGCGTTTGGAAACGATTTTCCTCGACATTTTGTTCATCCGCTTTGTTTGCCATATTTAATATCCGCACGAAAGCTTCTTGGGCGGATTTGAAAGTCGGGTCGTTGCGTTTTTCAGAAAGTAACAACGCTTTGTCGAACGCGAAGGAAACAACCCCGATTTCATCATGCAAGACCGCTTCGATGACATCCCGTTCAATGCCGTTTTCATGGAAGATGAACGCGGCGCGATCTTTGAAGAATTTCATGATTTCCGCTTCGTGTTCCACTTTTTTGAAATTTTCTTTCGTCATTTCGATCAATGTTTCAAAAGCGACTGGCCAACGTTCTTCCAACAAAATGCGCAAGACTCCGATCGCTTGGCGCCTTAAGCCGTACGGATCTTGGGAGCCGGTCGGAATCAAACCGATTGAAATTGAGCCGACGACGGTATCGAGTTTGTCGGCGACACTGACGACGGATGCAACGAGCGAACTAGGAAGCGTATCGTTCGTGTAAAGCGGTTTGTAATGTTCTCTGATCGTCCGGGCGACGGTTTCACTTTCATTATAATAGAAAGCATATTTTTCACCAATCACACCTTGCAATTCCGGGAACTCATTGACCATATTTGTCACTAAGTCGAATTTGCTGATCGATGCCGCCCGTTCGATTGCTTCCATGTCTTCTTTCGAAACATCGAGGAGTGCGGCGATTTCCTTGGCCAGCTTCGCCACTCTCACCGTTTTATCGTAAACGGTGCCGAGCTCTTCTTGGAAGATGACGGATTTCAATTTTTCCATATAAAATTCAATGGAGTATTTCCGGTCTTCGTCATAGAAAAACCTTGCATCCGCAAGTCTTGCCCGCAACACTTTTTCATTACCGTGAATGACATTTTCCATCGCGCGGTCGTCGCCGTTTCTGACACTGACAAAATTCGGCAACAGCTTTTCTTTGCTTTCATCTTCAAACACCGGAAAATAACGTTGATGTTCCCGCATGGATGTGATGAGAACTTCATCTGGGACGGATAAAAACTCCTCGTCAAAAGAGCCGTAAAATACTGTCGGATATTCCACCAAATTGCGAACTTCGTTCAATAAATCCTCTTTCAATTCAACGAAAAATGCTTTTTCTTTTTCCAAGCGGCGTATTTGCTCGACAATCCGTTGTTCCCGTTTAACCGGATCGGCGATGACGTAATTTTCTTCCAATTTGCTTTCATATTCGTCCGGATGCGAAAGCGTGATTTTTCCCCCTAAAAACCGATGTCCATACGTTACGTTTCCCGCTTTCACGTTGGCGATTTCCATCGGAATTACTTGGTCGTCCATCATCGCCACCAACCAACGGATCGGCCGGGCAAAGCGGAATGATAAGCTCCCCCACCGCATCGTTTGCGGGAAATAGAGCGATTTGATGATTTTATTGAAATCCGGCAAGACGTCAATCGTATTTTTTCCTTCCATACGTTTTTCGACAAACGTATATGGAATTCCTTTTATTTCTTCCACGAAAATATCGTCGACCGATTTGCCTTGACCTTTTGTAAAACCGATCGCAGCTTTCGTCCAGTTGCCATCTTTGTCTTTTGCGATATCGAGTTTAGGGCCGCGCACTTTTTCGACAATCGTTTCCTGTTTATTGGCTATACCCTTAATGATGATCGCTAAACGTCTTGGCGTCGAAAAAGCTTTCATCTGTTCAAAACCAATCCGTTCTTCCTTCAGCCAATCAGTCGTTTTTTCCAGCAATTGACGTTGGGCATCGTCGATGAAACGGGCCGGCAATTCCTCCATTCCGATTTCGAACAATACGGTATGTTTAGTTTGCATTGTCCTTCATCCCCTTCTTGAGTAATGGAAACCCGAGTTCTTCTCTCTTTTTCACGTAAGCTTGCGCAATCATGCGGGCAAGCGTCCGCACCCTTCCGATGTAGCTCGTCCGTTCAGTCACCGAAATGACGCCGCGCGCATCGAGCAAGTTGAACGTATGCGAACATTTTAATACGTAGTCGTATGCCGGAAAGATGAGGCCTTTTTCGATTAAGCGTTTTGCTTCCGTTTCATAAAGGTTAAACAACGTAAACAACATTTCCGTATCGGATTCATCGAACGAATACGTCGAATGTTCGAATTCCGGTTGATGGAAAATATCCCGAACCGTCACATCGTCAACCCATACGAGATCAAATACATTTTCTTTATCTTGGATGTAGCTAGCGAGCCTTTCGAGTCCGTACGTAATTTCGACAGCGACAGGATCGGCTTCCAAGCCGCCGATTTGTTGAAAATATGTAAATTGGGTGATTTCCATCCCGTCCAGCCATACTTCCCAACCGAGACCCGCCGCACCTAAAGTCGGGTTTTCCCAGTTGTCTTCGACGAAACGAATATCATGTTCCAGCGGGTCGATGCCAAGTTCAACGAGCGATTGCAAATACAAGTCTTGAATGTTGTCAGGTGATGGTTTCATGATCACTTGGAATTGATGGTGCTGATATAAACGATTCGGGTTTTCCCCGTAGCGTCCGTCGGTCGGACGTCGGGAAGGTTCAACGTATGCGACGTTCCACGGTTCAGGCCCCAAGCTGCGCAACAACGTGTACGGCGACATCGTACCGGCGCCTTTTTCCGTATCGTATGCCTGCAATAACACACAATTTTGTTTTGCCCAAAAATTTTGCAACGTAAGGATGATGTCTTGTAAATTCATGTTCCACACCCTCTTTCATTTTTTACAAATCATTATTTACAAAAAAATCCATCCCTACGCCTTTTTAACCAAAGACATAGGGACGGATTGTACAATCCGCGGTTCCACCCTATTTGCTTGCCTTAATAAAAAAGCAAGCCACTCTTTCAGTGAGACAATATGCCGTTTTTTGCTCAAGAGGCGCCAATACAATGGATCGCATCTAGCTCTCACCGGCCTAGATTCGCTGTTATGATCCACCTATTAAAATCCTCTATCATCGCTATTTTAAATAGTACAAAACTTTTCTTTCATTTGCAACCGATTTACGATTCGAATTTGTCGATCTGATCGAGAAATTTTTTCGATTTCAATTGGAATCCGCCGTAACGGTCGTAATATTGATCGATGATCGAACGAAGCATCCTTATGTTTTTTTCTTTGACGTTTATCTTTCCGACACGTTCAAGCCCGACATTTAAACATATGGATAAAACCTTGAATAAAGCCGGTTCCAAAGAAATGACCTGTTCATCGAGCGTCGTGCACCTTGGGCATAACGCCCCTCCTTCTTTGATTGAAAAGCCAAACGGCTTTTCGGTTGAACCGCAGTTGACGCATTTGTCGATGACGGGTGCAAAGCCGCCTTTTTGAAACAGTTTCAGTTCGTACATCATAACTGGAATTTCGTAATGCGCTTTTTCATTCATCCAATCCAACGTCTGTTTCAATTGTTCGTATATAAATGGGTCAGGATCTTTTTCTTCCAACAATTTATCTGTCAATTCAGCTATATATGCGGCATACGCCGTGCGCATCAAATCTTCGCGAATGTTTCGATAAGAAGCGATTACTTCGCCTTGGTTGAGCGTCCCCAGCCCTTTGTTGACATAGAGCAGAAAATCGCCCTCAATGAAAAGTTGGCTGACAGCGCTGAGCCTGCTGCGCGGCCGGTTTGCACCGCGGCTTATCGCTGTTACTTTGCCTAGTTTTTTCGTAAAGATCGTCACAAGCTTGTGGGTTTCCCCGTAATCTTGCGTTCTGATGACGATGCCAACCGTTTTATGTAACATATTGTCCCCTCTAAAAAGAATCGATTTTCATTTCATTCTTTTCCATCTTCATGCTGGTTTCTTCCTCATGATTGCTTGCCTTTTTCTCCAAATGTTTAAGCAATAAATAAGCTTCGACGTTCCCTGTCTGCAAAAAAACATTCCACAAATGTTCATACACAAGAAACAGTCCTTTCTTCATATCGTTAATTCTATTTTTTCCTTTACAGAAGCAATCATGAGTATTAAAATTTACCAGTCGACTATTCAAGGTCGAAACCGTATTGGGCCAATAACGATCGGCGATTGCGCCAATCTTTGACGACTTTGACCCAAAGCTTCAAATTCACTTTTTTCCCTAAGTACATTTCGAGCTCTTTTCTTGCTTCTTGTCCGATCCGTTTCAACATGCGGCCGTTTTTTCCGATGATGATCGCTTTTTGCGATGGCCTTTCCGTGATGATCAATGCGTGAATATGGATGATATGTTCTTTCTCGTCCATCGCTTCGACGATGACATTGACGGAATGCGGGATTTCTTCTTCCGTGTGGAACAGCACTTTCTCGCGGATGATTTCGCCGATGCGGAAAGGTTTCGGACGGTCGGACTTGTCTTCCGGATGATAATATTTTGGCCCTTCCGGCAAATACGACTTAATGACAGAGATTAACCGTTCCACATTATTGCCGTCCAAAGCGGAAACGGGGATCGTTTCGGCAAATGGGAATTTTGCATTGTACAAAGTAATAAGCGGCAGCAATTCATCCGGATGGACGAGGTCGATTTTGTTTACGACCAAAAAGACGGGAATGTCCAAATCTTTCAGTTGGTCCATAATGAATTGATCGCCTTTTCCGTACCCTTCTTTTGCATTGATGACAAACAAAACGAGGTCGACATCTTTTAAAGCATTCAAGGAGACATTCACCATCACATCCCCCAATTCGTGCAACGGTTTATGCACGCCAGGGGTATCGACGAAGACGATTTGCGCATCATCGTGCGTCAAAATCCCGTGAATCCGATGACGCGTCGTTTGAATTTTATCGCTGACGATGGAAATTTTTTCCCCGACGATATGGTTGACGAGCGTCGATTTGCCGACATTCGGCCGGCCGACGATGGATACGAAACCGGATTTAAATTTATCTTCCATAATGACCTCCTACAATAAGTTGATAATTTTCGGCAAGAAAATGGCAAGCCCGATGATGACCGAGAAGAATGCCGCCAGTAAAACGATTGCGGCGCCGATATCTTTGATGATTTTGGCGTTCGGATGGATTTCCGGTTTAATATGGTCGATGATCCGTTCGGCGATCGTATTGACCAGTTCGGCGAACAAAACCATTTGAATCGCCAAAATGACAAACAGCCATTCGACTTTGGACAGTTTCAAGATGAACGACATGATGACGACCAATGTGGCAACCAATAAATGGATGCGGAAATTCCGCTCCCTGATGAACGCTTCCTTTAATCCATTAAAAGCAAATTCAAATCCGATGCCATGCTTTTTATGATCTTTCAAGTTGAAACTCCTTTAACAGTCGTTCTTGTTTCGTAAACATCTCTTTTTCATTTGCTTCATCGTCGTGTGTGTAGCCGAGCAAATGGAGAAAACCGTGAACGGCCAAAAAAGCGAGTTCCCGTTCAAACGAATGCCCGTATGCTTGCGCTTGTTCTTTCGCTCGATCGTAGGAAATGACGATATCGCCCAACGCAAGCGGCATCGATTCATCATAACGTTCAATTTCATCACGTTCGAACAACGGAAACGATAAGACGTCCGTCGCCTCGTCTTTGTTGCGGTATTCGCCGTTCAAACGCTTAATTTCATCGTTGGAGACGATCATGACAGAGACTTCCGCATCGTCGGGAAGCTTTTCCGTTTGGGCGGCAAATTGCAATATGTTTTCCAGCAATTGTCTTTCAGCTGTTGTAAGGCGGCCATCATGATCGGTTAATTCAATCAACATTTACGCTTCCTCCTTTTGCGGATATTGGATGCGGGAATGGAAAATTCCTTTCAAGGAGTTGCAAATCGATTTGCGGATGATCGTCAATTCGTGAAACGTAAGCGGCGTTTCATCCAATTGACCGTCGATCAATTTATCCCGGATGATGTTGGCGACGATTTCTTCAATTTTTTCCGGTGAAGGATTGGTGAGTGACCGGACAGTCGCTTCCGTTGCGTCGCAAATGGAAACGATCCCCGCTTCTTTCGTTTGCGGTTTCGGGCCGGGATAGCGGAAATCGGCTTCGTTTACATGTTCGTTTTTGCCTTTTTCCAGCCGGTAAAAATATTCCACCCGCGATGTGCCATGGTGCTGCAAAGTGATATCGATAATTTCTTCTGGAAAGTGATGAGCCTCCAACATTTTGGCGCCCTCGGTTACGTGTTCGATGATGATTTTCGCGCTTTCTTTCGGATCGATGAAATCGTGCGGGTTTTTTATTCCGACTTGGTTTTCGATAAAATAGTGCGGTTTTAATGTCTTGCCGATGTCGTGGTAATAACTCGCGACACGGGCAAGCAAACCGTTTGCCCCGATCGCTTCGCAAGCCGATTCGCTCAAATTGGCGACCATCACCGAGTGGTGGTACGTACCGGGCGCTTCCGTCAAAATCTTTTTCAACAAGGGATGATTCGGATTGGCCAGCGATAAAAGCTTTCCATCGGACAAAATGCCGAACGACGTTTCAAAAAATGGCAACAGACCGATCGTCAACACCACCGAAAGCATCGCGGCGCCGACGCCGAAGGCACCACTGATCAACGCTTCAAACCAGTTGAATTTTTCGAATGACAGGAATATAAACATCCCGATCGTCATAACGTTTATAAACGATGTGATGAGCGCCGTCTTTAAGAGCGCGGTGCGGTCTTTCACATTCGTGAGCGAAGTGACCGCCGCCAATTGGAATATCAAAAAGTAAATGCCCGCTTCGACATTCAACGAACCTGGAATGTAGCCATTAAAAAGTATACTCCCGAGTATGGAGAAAATTAACGCAAAAATCATGCTCAACCGTTCAAATACGAGCAGTTTGATTAAGAGAACGCCTGTTGCAATGGGGACGATCGCGTACAGATAAGCGACTTGATCGACAAAGAAACTGAACACTTTCATCATCGTGATGACGATGATATTGATGATGACGATGGCGGAAACTTGTTTCAAGTCGATGGTTCCTTTTCGGTATAAACGGAACAATTCATACGTTATAAGCGCCGAAATGAACAGAATCAAAATCGCCAAACCGATTGCCGGCAGCATTTTCCGCTCGCTGTTGATCAGCCCGACAAGCTCGAGTTCTTCGTAAATTTCATTCGTGATGATCTGTCCTTCGCGCACGATGATGTCGCCGCTGCGGATGATGACCGGCTGAACGCTGTTGGCGGCTTCTTTTCGCGCTTCCATCGTCTTTTCGACGTCGAATATCGCATTTTCGACGACGGCAAAGTCAACCAATTCATACAGTACGTCCTTGACATCATTATGCAATGTCGAATATTTGATGATCGAGGACAATTCTTCCCTTGCCGTTTGTAAGTTTTCGATCCGCACCCCGTTTTCCAAAATCGGTTGCAGACCATTTAAGAACACGGTTTTGGCCCGTTCCCGTTCGTCGTCATCGATTTGGATGAGTTTCAAAAAGAAGATGTCATCCAAATGTTCCGCCGTCTCTTTCGACAACAATTCACGCAATTGAAGCAACAACTCTTCGTTCGAGACGAGTTGTTCTTCGCCGGAAAAATATTGCTCGTTGTTTTTCACATTGTTTACCGCATCAAAAATTTCATTGACATATTTTAAGCGTTCTTCTGTAATTTCATCCAATGTCGTGTAACGGTCGCCGACGGCCAACACCGTCTCCCGCATTTTTCGTTCCGTTTCTTTTTCGTTTTCGACCGTGATTGGAGAACGGATCGTCTCTTTGGCGCGATCGAACACTTCGATGTCGTCGTAAGTTTGCACGTAAATGTGGTTTAATGTCATAGCGAAAAACAGGACTGCTAAAAGAAATGCCGGCAATACGATGACGAGCCAAACCGATTTGATAGCCGACAGCCTTTTCATGAGCCGAAGCAACATCATCATCCCCATTTTCGTTCTCTTCCGTTAAGACAAGTCAGTCTTCTTCGTAAGCATCGATGATTTTCTGCACGAGCGGATGTCGGACAACATCCGTCCTATCAAAAAAGATGAACGCGATCTCCGGCATGTGTTTTAACCGCTTAATGGCAACGCTGAGGCCGGATGTCATTCCACGCGGCAAATCGATTTGCGTGACATCGCCAGTTATGATCATTTTCGAACCGAAACCGAGCCGGGTCAAAAACATTTTCATTTGTTCCGGGGTCGTGTTTTGCGCTTCGTCCAAAATGATGAACGCTTCTTCCAAAGTCCGGCCGCGCATATACGCCAATGGGGCGATTTCGATCACTTCTCTTTCAACGAGCCTCGTTGCATGTTCTTTCCCTAAAATATCATGCAAGGCGTCATACAACGGCCTTAAATAAGGATCGACTTTCTCCTTCAAATCCCCTGGCAAAAAGCCTAAACTTTCACCCGCCTCAACCGCAGGCCGCGTCAAAATGATCCGTCTAACTTTCCCTTCTTTTAACGCTTGGACCGCTTTGACGACGGCCAAATACGTTTTTCCCGTCCCAGCCGGCCCGATGCCGAAGACGAGATCTTTGTTTTCGATCGCATGCACGTATTGCTGTTGGCCGAGCGTTTTGGCTCGTATCGAGTTGCCTCTTGCATTTTTGATAATTTCATCTTCGAACAATGTCGGAAATTGATCGATTTTTCCTTGTTCGGCCAGTTTGACGGCGTAAATAACATCTCGTTCCGTCAAAGAAATTCCGCTTTCGACGATTGCCAACAAGTTGTTGAGGACCGTTTCAACGATATCGTGTTTTTCGCCTTTTACGAAAATTTGTCCGCCGCGCGCAACGAGTTTTACATCAAGTTGTTCTTCAATGCGGCGCAAAAAAATGTCGTTGATGCCAAACAACTCGCGGGTAACATTGACATCGTCCATCGGTATATCAATTTGATGCAATTGATCTGTCATCGCAAACTCCTTTAATCAAAATTTTCATTCGATTGGCACACTTTGTGCGATATTTTCCAATGTGCTCACGTATAATCTAAGTTTAACTTTACCATTCTCTTTCGCTTCATGCAAAATATAATATTTTAAAATTTCCGCGTCTTTCCCCAATTTTTGCTGCAAGTCGAATAAAGCATGTTCGATTGCCAGCTGCTTCGCTTCCGTTTCCGTCCGTTTTATTTCGATCAATTCCTTATCGTAAATCGTTTTTTTGACATAATAGATCGGCAAAGTTCGTTCAAAAAGTTTGAGTTGTTTTTCCTGGATTGATTCTTCCGTAAAAGTGTATGGCGGTTTTTTGAAATTGAAAAGCGGGAGCGTAAAGTTTCCGACGGTCAAATAGCGATGCTCGATGAAATCGCCTTCGAGCCGTTCATGGACGGTGAACAGTTCGCTCGAAACGGTCACTTCATACCACGTGTTGGCATACACTTTTCCTTCCGCTCTCATCGTTATTTTTTCTTTATTTTCCTCGTCTTCATTTTCATTCAAGTCGATGATGCCGCTGACCAACAAGTCGCCTTTTTTTACAAAATCATTTACATTGACGACGATTTGCCCATTTTTGATGAGCATCTTTTTAATGATGCCGCTTTTTTTTGCCACCAAATGTGATGGGCTTGCCACTCGTTTTTCGAGCGGCTGCTGCTTTTCTTTCGCTTCGATTTCATAAATTGTACCACGTTTTTTCACATTGATGTATAACAATTCCGGCAAAGCTTGTTTGATGTTCGTTTCGACTTCGTCCACATCGGCCCTATTTAAAACAAATGCCCCGCGGTAAATGCCCATTTCTCTTAACATCCGTTCAATCTCGTTTTCGATCGGTGTTGAAACACCGGTGATCGTCACGTTCCAAATCGTATTGGATATAAAAAACAAAAACAGGATTGCGAAGATGACGGTGATGATCCGCTCTTTTTTAACCCAAAATGAAAGCAAATGGACGAAAAAGCCTTCCCGTTCCCTGACCGAAAACGTGTAATTCAAATCGCTCGCAATCTGTTCGATCCTTTTTAGATCGGTGACGTAAGCTTTCATTTCCGCCTTCGTTTTGCCCAACAAATGGATGTCCCATAATGGTATATTATTTCTTTTCGCTTCATAAAAAAAGTCCACGAGCGGTTCGCCTTCGATGGTAAATGTGACGTTGCCGATGATATGTCTTCCTTGTAAACGATTCATCGTTTTCTCCTTTCACCAGGATAAAATTTAATCGCCATTATGTGACCACTTATCACCAATTCGCTTTTTTTCATTAATAAAATCGCCAGTTGTTTGCCATGGACTTCGACAGTCCCCGATTGACAATAAAGGGAAATCATTTGATCGGAGAAAGAGAGCAATTCATCGACGTGTTCAATGATGATTTCACGATTGCTTTGCATGATGATGAAAGGGATCGGTTCATTCGGCGTCGGATGGTATAGATGATTCCAAAACTTTTTCACGTATTTCATGCACATCTCTCCTTTCTACCTATAGATATGTTTAAAAAAACATCTAAGAACAGGTGCAAAATAAAAAACTGCTGGTTGCACGATTTGTGCAATCAGCAGTTTAAACGTTTAACGGTTCATGTAACGATGGTGTTTTTTCCTCGCTTTCGGCGGGCCCAACAATTCTTTCATGATGATGCTTTCAACGAGCCCGGTTCGATTCAGCTTTTTTTGCAATTGAATGGTGACGTGAGCATTGGTTTCATAAGGCGTTTTCGCCGCCGTTTGTTCCTTCAGCGTTTGCCGGTGCTCAACAAAAATCGGTTCTTTCGTTTGGCTTGGTTCAGCCAATGTTGTGAACGTTTCCGCGGGCTTTTCTTCCGGCATGCTTTTTTTGGAAACGGATGTTTCTTCAACTTTTTCTTCAACCGGAATGGATGCGTCCTTCTTTTTCGTCCGCTTCGGCATGTCGAATTCCGGAACATCGAACGTTTCCTCAAATCGTTTCAACACATCGCGAAGCGTCGCCCCTTCTTCGCCGTCATCCGTTTTGTTCGGCGTTTTTTGTTTCGTATTTTCCAACAAATTTTTAAAAAAGGTAAAAAGGCCACCGAGCAGGATAATGACGAAAAACAGATTGGCAAAAATGAAGTCAAATAACCTTTCCATGAAAAGCGCCCCTTTAACTTAAAACCGCTTATTTTTCGGTTTCATCTTTTTGATGCGTCTGTTCGATGTCGGTGATCTTTCCAATCGTCTCACGCATGCCGGTGTCCGCTTCGATGTTGCGGTAATTCAAATAATCCATGACGCCCATTTTTCCGGAACGCAACGCCTCCGCCAGTGCAAGCGGGACTTGCGCTTCCGCTTCGACGACGCGGGCGCGCATTTCTTCGACTTTCGCACGCATTTCCTGTTCACGCGCCACCGCCATCGCGCGGCGTTCTTCCGCTTTCGCTTGAGCGATGTTTTTGTCCGCCATCGCCTGGTCGGTCTGCAATATCGCCCCGATGTTTTTGCCGATGTCTACATCGGCGATGTCGATCGATAAAATTTCAAAAGCCGTGCCGGAATCGAGCCCTTTTTCTAATACGGTGTGCGAAATGGAGTCTGGATTTTCCAAAACTTGTTTATGCGTATCGGCGCTTCCGATTGTACTGACCACCCCTTCACCTACGCGGGCGATGATCGTTTCTTCACCGGCGCCCCCGACGAGGCGGTCGATGTTTGCTCGAACGGTGATTCGTGCCATCGCTTTTACTTCAATGCCATCCATCGCAATACCGGAAATGAACGGCGTTTCGATCACTTTCGGGTTGACGCTCATTTGCACCGCTTCTAAAACGTCACGGCCTGCCAGATCGATCGCCGCCGCCCGTTCAAACGACAAGTTGATGTTTGCCCGATGTGCCGCGATCAAGGCGTTTACGACACGGTCGACATTTCCGCCGGCCAAATAGTGGCTTTCAAGTTGGTTTGTCGTCACATCAAGTCCAGCTTTGTACGCTTTGATCAGCGGATTGATGACGCGGGACGGGACGACGCGGCGCAGACGCATCCCGACAAGCGTAAACAACCCGACTTTGACGCCTGCTGCAAGGGCGCTGATCCAAAGTGTAACCGGCACAAACGTAAACAAAAAGACGAGTGCCAGGATGATTAAAATGATGATGATAATCGGTAACGTGGCAACAAATTCAAAACTCATTTACGATTCCTCCTTAAATTTATCATTTGCCATTTCACGAACGACGATGCGCATGCCTTCGACGAAAATGATTTTGACCGGTTTGTTGGCTTCAATATAATTGCCTTCGGTTACAACATCGATCCGCTCATCACCGACTAATACGGTCCCAGCCGGACGAAGCGGCGTCAAGCTGATCCCCTCTTTGCCGATGAGATCTTTACGTTCTTCCGTTGACACATACCCTTCT
>JAAYTF010000038.1 GCA_012518125.1 Bacilli bacterium
ATTTCATCGGCCAACAATAAATTGCACATGACCGCCCCTTCTTGGTAAATGAATTCATCTTTTTGCTTATCGTATTTCGTGAAGCCAATGACATCCGAAGCGACAACATCGGGGGTGAATTGAATGCGATGAAAGTCCAAACCAAGCGCTTTGCTGAAGGCTAAAGCGAGCGTTGTCTTTCCGACTCCCGGCATATCCTCTAATAAAACATGCCCACCTGATAAAATCGCCATCATCACTTTGCTGATCGCTTCATCTTTGCCTCGGATCACCTTCCGGACCTCTTCCATTACGGCATGCACTTTATGATTCAACATAACCACCATACCTTTCACATTCCATATTTTGTCTTCAGACGTTCTAGTTTTTCACCGACAGGCTTGATCGCCAACAACAAAAAGACAACATTGGAAACCGCATAAACCGCCATGAACGGCAAAGCCAAAGCGGCAATCGTTACATAACGGGAAAAATTGAACGTCCCATCCAGGGACATCACGGTCCATACATCCATCATCAAAGAATACATCATTCCGGCAAACACGCCGTAAAGTACCAAGTGGAGGCGATTTTCCTTCAACCGTAAACTCCATTTTGGATGACCGGCGATAAAACCGATCAGCCCCCATGCAAACATTTGAAAAGGGGTCCACGGTCCTTGACCAAAGTAAATGTTGGAAATAAGCGCCGACAGCGCGCCGACCATGAATCCCGCTTCCGAACCGAAAAAGATCGCCGAAATCACAACGATTGCCGTTACCGGTTGAAAACCCGGTATCGCCGCAAAAATGAACCTTCCGACAACGGATAACGTCACCAAAGTTGCGAGTGTAACCATCCTGCGAATATTCGCTTCCTTTTTTTCAAAGGAGAGAAATATCGGAAGCAATGCCAATACAGCAATGAGCAAGGAAATTAAAATGAAACTGCGATCTTGAAACACAAACAGGCCTGACAAAACCAAAACGGGGATGACACCCAAGACGATCAACTTATTAATGAATGTTTTGTTCATGTTTTTTCACACCGTTCAATTTACAAATGTCAATGACATCTTCTGCCGTTACACAACCTTCATACTGATGCCGTGAAATGCGATTGGCTATCGTCGTGTAAAAATTGTTGTTTGCGAAAAATTCTTTCGGCTTTCCGGTTGAAACAATTTCGCCATCAAAAAACAACCCGCAACGATCGGATATAAGTGCGGCAAATTCGACATCATGGGTAACAACAACCATCGTCTTTCCTTGCGCTTTCAAATCCATGAAAAGATCGCGAAGCTTGAGTTTCGAATAAGCGTCGACACCTTTGGTCGGCTCATCGAGGAAAATGATTTCCGGCTCCAATAAAAGCAATTTCCCAAGCGCAACGATTTGTTGTTCCCCGCCGCTTAAATCGTACGGATGTTTTTCCAACAAATGCTCGATCGACAACAAGTTTGCGATTTTATGAATCGATTGTTCCAACGCTTCTTTCGTACCGTTCATCACTTTTCCGATTTCTGCATAATCTTCTTCGACCGTCGATTTCAGAAAGATGGTTTGAACATCTTGCGGCAATAAAGCGATCAATTGTTTATAGAGCGCACTTTGTTTATATTTCGTCAATTTCTTTCCTTTGAGAACCACGTTTCCCCTGTAAGCCCGCCGTTGCCCGGACAAAACTTTTAACAATGTCGTTTTCCCCGAACCATTTCCGCCCAGGATCGTCACGATTTCACCTTTATTGACGGAAACGTTCACTCCCCTTAAAATATCCGGACGGTTTCTTTCGTAACGAAACCATAAATTTTTCGCTTCCAAAATCGGCGTTTCATCGTTTGCGCTCGTTTCGGAAGTTTCTAGACGAACGATGTGGTCGTTGAAATGTTCCGTGATAAACCGTTTACCTTCCTTTACTGTCAACGGGGAAATCGGTTGATCCGATAATTCATTGAAGATGCGCACCACGGTCGGTAAAGCTTGCAGCATGTTGTGCGTGTCATTCAAACGTTTCAATTTCCCGCCTATTTCTTCTGGTTTTGCTTCTAGGATGATGTTTCCGGATTCCAATAACAGGACGCGGTCGGCGATCGGGAAGACTTTTTCCAAATCGTGTTCGACCAAAACGATCGTCAATCCTAAATCGCGATTCAATTTATGCAATATATCGATAAATTCCTCGGCCGCAATCGGATCCAATTGCGACGTTGGCTCGTCCAATAATAACACTTCAGGTTGCATGACCAAGACTGAAGCCAAATTCAACAGTTGCTTTTGTCCTCCCGAAAGTTCCATCGTATGTTTGTGAAACCAGTGATGAATGCCGAAAAAATTGGCTATTTCTCCGACCCGTCTACGAATGACGTCGGTTGGTTCACCCAAATTCTCCAATCCGAAAGCCAATTCATGCCAAACTTTGTCCGTTACAATTTGAACTTCCGGTTGCTGCATGACAAAACCGATTTCGCGGGCGGAAGTGTCATCGTCCAACTCGTCGAGTCGTCGATTTTTGTAGTAAATGACGCCTTCTTTTTTACCATGCGGCGTCAACTCCCTTTTCAACAAACGTAACAACGTCGATTTTCCCGAACCGGATTCGCCAAAGATGACGACGAACTCTCCCTGCTTGATCGAAAAACTCACATTTTTTATGACACGTTCTTTTTGTTCCGGATAGGTGAAGCTGATATTTTCCGCTTTAAGAATGTCCACAGCAAATTCTCCTTCATTTCCATCATAAAAGGTAAAATGGTTAACATAAAAACGAAGAGAAAATAAAAGAAATATTGTTTTGTATCTGTAAAATCAGAAATGGCCGGATAATAATTGAAGGCAAAATATTGTTTGATGTAAGCAAAAATAATGACGAAAAACATGACAAAAAGTGCACCAATTATGCCAAGATCACGTTTTTCAAACTTATACAGGGAAAAATTCGAACGTTTCGGTAAACCGTAACCCCTCGCTTTCATCGCATCCGCTCGATGGATCGAACTTTCCAACGACCACGTCAAAATGCTGTTAAAAACTCTGATTCCGCCCAATATTCTGTCCGTAATACTGTTGCTTGTATATAAACCTAACGTTTTCTGTGCTTCATGCACCTTCTTGATTTGCCGTTTAAATAAGGGGATAAACTGAAACGCCATCGACAACACGAGAGCTGATTTAGGAACGACTTTGCCAAATACATATAAAAATTTGTCCGTCGTCAATATTTCACTAAATGATTTACTCCAGAAAATGACGGCCACTAACATCGTTGCAATGACAAATCCGTAAATGATCGCTTCTAACGTTACCGGGTCATCATTCAGGAAAAACAATATCGTTTCTCCTTTATGAACGAAAAGCGGATTGGTAATGGCAACGAGTAGAAACATGAGAAAATAAAACCCGAGATCCAACAAGAATTGTCGCAAAGGTGCAATGGTAAGAAAAAAGAGCAGGCTTCCAAAAAGTGACAAAACTAAAATGACAGGATGCAACATCAGCATCGTAATGATCAAAACCATGGCGTAATATAAAAAGAGCACGAACGGGTGAAACGTTGCAAAGCCCCTCATGGATTCACCTCTTTTTCATCGTAAGGATGGCCGAGGTCGCGGCCTAAATCACAAGTGTATTGAATCGCGATCACATCTCCATCTTCCAATTTGTATTTACTTACCCCTTCATCCGGAAATTCTCCATTCACCGTATACATCCACCCACTCAAAGGGCCGCAATCATATTCATATAAATGGTTGATTCCTTTTATATAGACGCTTCCAAAGCGATTTTCTTCTGATCCTTGGTAGTCGAAAGGAATTTTGTGATGTCTAGTGGCGCGTAACAAAACATCAAACACGGTATCACCAGGACGCAACACATACTCCGTCTCTTCAAGGATGATGCCGTCTTTTGGAATATATTTTTCGGAACGCAAACTTTCTGGCAACTTGTCCAAATGTTCCAACACGGCATCGACCCTAATGCTGATTTTGATCGTTTCGCTTTCCGGCGTGATATCATCGATGTGTGTCAAATAATATTCTTCGACAGACTGGATTTTCGTGCCTTTGAACAAAATGACGCCGATTAAAACGATGACGGCAACAAGCAACAAATCTTTGCGCATGTCCTTCCCTCATTCAATCCTCCAAATCGATGAACTCCATCTCTTTTTCTCGTCTTTTCTTTCTTCTTCGAACCACAAACCATATGGTAAATAGCACAAAAAGGATCCCCAACACCGTTGCAACGATTTGTTTTCTCGCCTTACTGTCAATTTCGGCTTTTGCCCGTTCGACATCTTCGTAATTGACGATTTTTTGTTGATCGTAATCACTTAAACGGTTGTACCGTTCAATAATTCCATTGATTTTGTCGCGATCTTCAACGGAAAGCTCTTCAAACGGGAACAAATCATCCATGATTTCTTTATTGAGCGCTTCGATTTCCTGTTCGATTTCTTCGATTTTTTCCTTCATGTTCAACAAATGGTCGATTAGATGTTCGTATTCATCCCTGTTTTCGGCATTTTCCAATTTATCGAGCAACCGAACGACTTCACCATAATGTTCCGTCGTCAAATCTTCCGGCAAATTTTCTACCTTTTTTGCGTCTTCTGCGGTAAAGATGATGGGGCCACGATGAAATTCGTCGGTAAATAACGGAGTAACAGCGCCGTTTCCACGATCGACTTCGCCCATGTGATCGGCGATGTATTCCGAATCATTTTCAATGTTTAACTGCTCCATCGCATCAGCCAATTTGTAATAGTTAAACACATATCTACGTTCGGTAACAGGGATTGCTTTGTAACGGTTAAATAGTTGTTCAACTTTTGCTTTATGCGATTCGTTGATCGTGCTTGGGAGTGCGTCAATATCCGCTTTGATGGCATCGATTGCTTCTTTTAAATCGGCATCCATTTCTTGGCGGAAATCAAACAACGTCCGCGCACCTTCATAAAATCGGTATAAAGCGACGAATGCGTATAGTGCCTGTTCGCTCGCCATGGAATTGGATTTGTTCGGATCCGCACTCGGATTTTCTGGATCATATCGTTTCGAATGGATGAACCCGCCATCTTCCATTTGAAAGCTTTTTAACGCGTCGATTAAGTTGTTGCCGTTTTTGATAAATCTTTCATCTTCTGTCGGATCGATGCCGAGCTCCGTTAAAGCGACAATAACTTGCACGATGCTTTCGGCATTTTCAAAACCAAAACTTTTAAAAGTGCCATTGTCCTCTTGGATGTTTGACAAAGCTTGTAACGCTTCATCGATGACTTGGCGCACCGTTTTGGCGACTTGCTCATTCGTTCTCGACAGCTGATACTCGTAAGTTTTTTCGCTGTTGTAATAAGGTGCAAGTGCTTGAATGACCATTCCGGTAATATCGGGATCCGTTCTCGTTCCGTTTAACGAGAAGCCCCCATCGGGTAATTGTCGTTTTAAAATGTCCATGATGATTTCGTCTCTTGTAAGTCCCGCATCATCAGGAATTTTAAAGCCTAAACTATCCAACGTGATAAGACCCCATGTCAAACCATTAATCCCTTGAAAATCGAGAGGTTTATCTGGAGCCCTTGCATACGTTCCGTCCGCGATCAAATTGATCGGTTCACCATTTTTATCGGATCCGACATTCGTCGGATCTCCGCCTACCGCTAATATGGCCAATGCGATGCGATGCCACTCTGTCGCTTTTGACTCATCCAATTGGTGTGCTTTCCGATAACGCTTCGACACTTGATCTTCGACGACCGCTAAATATGCCCGGTAATCATCGGGATAACCGATTCTGCCAATAGCGAAAGGATACCAGTCGCCGCTGGCATCCCCCGCATGGTTGAGAAATTGCGAACTTAGAAGCGGTTGTTCGGCATGCAATCCAAACGAAGCCTTTTTCCAGTCGATGATTTGTTCGATATCGTCTCGAATTTCATTTTTCAATTCTTCTTTTGCATCAACTTCAGCGGTCATTACGGTCATAAACAATAAATTCACGAGGAGAATCATCAATGCAGATGATAACTTTTTCATCGTTTTTTCCTACCATTCTTTGCCGTAATTCGTTCCTGGTGGCCCACCACCGATATCCTTGCCTAACGCTAGTGTAAATCGGATCCGTACGACATCGCCGTCTTTAAAGTAGTAATTAGAGAACCCTACATTCGGATAATGACCGTTTACACTGTACATCCAACCGGATCCGTTGGTGAAATCAAATTCACCGAGTGAATTTGGATCGTAATTGTTCGGATCAAAATAGGCAAAATCCCTTTCTAACAGTTCTGCTAAATCGTCTGGTATTTTTGGATTGGTGACGAGTCCAGGTTTTTTGATGACAGACAGGTAAAATCCGTTTTCGTGGTCACCCGTGTATTCATAATCGATGCCATACTTTTTAAATATCCGATCAATCGTTTTTGAACCACGTTCATTCGGATAAAGCTCGATTTCTTGCGGCGGAATAATATAACCTAAACCGATCGTCGTCGCTTCCAGGCTAAATGTGATCGTGCCGATCGGTTCATCATCACTTGCAATTTCTCCATACACGGTGAGTGAAACGGTGGCGATATTTCCATCTTTATCTTTCGCGGTCACTTCTATGAAATTGGTTCCATCCTCGACAGATAATGTGAAGCTCACGAGCGAATTGTTGTTCCAATCAACGGGGATTCTTTTCCCGTTATTGGTGGCGGAAATCGTAATTTTACGATCCGTGATTTGTTTTCCGTTTTTATCGACGGCTTTTACATGGAACGTGTGGACGGAATTTCGAATCTTTTGCCCATCTTTTAAATCCGGAAATTCTAAATAAATTTCACTGTCGATCGCTTCATCTTTTGAACCGCCATCGGGCAAGTTGTAGTTTACGGTATATGTTTGTTCGATGGTTTCACTCGAATTAGAAGCTGCCAGAACAATTGTGTTTCTGCCCTCTTTCAACTTGACGACAAAATGACCTTCCCCGTCGCCAGTGACCGGTTCACCGTTAAGTTTTGCGGATAACGGGATGGATCGATTGCCATCTTTAGCGATGGCAAAAAAGGTGAACTGTTCTTCGGTGACAGTCTGATCTTTCAAGTCCGTTTCAATCGTCAATTTCGAAGTTTTAGGTTGATAGTAGACCGTCAATTGTTTTTTCGCTTTGTTCCCACGATATGTTGCGGAAATTTCGATGTTGTTTTCATTTTCATTTAACGTCGCTTCGAATCGGTCATCGGATAAATGTTTTGCTTTCTTCCCGTTTACTTCGACAACTACAGGCACTGATTTCCCATCGTACTTGGCACTTGCCGTAAAGGTCATCGTCCGATCTTCGGTGACCGCTTCATCTTCCAAATCGGTATAAATGATGATATCTTTCGTATTTAATATGACGGTGTAATGTTTCGTTACGGTAAATGTTTTTCCATCCGCATCTTGATAGGTCACTTTAATCGTGATCGCATTGTTGCCTTCCTTTAATGACAATGCGCCATCGAAATCATCAATCGGCTTTCCGTTATGAAACACTTCCGTTTCCAAAACGATAAAATCATGTTTTAATTGGATGATACGGAATACATAATTCTCTTCCGTTACAATTTCTCCATCGACGATGGTTGTCGTAAAGTATTGGTTGCGCTTTTCTTCCTCGAGATCTTCTTTGCCGGAATCGTCGATGATTTCAATATGGGAAGCATCTTCGTTTTCCAATTTTTCTGAAGTTGTTCCGCCTTTTTTGTTTAACGGTGCTTTTTGCCCTTCATCGCCAGCTTCATCGATTGTTTGATCATTCTCGTTTTCTTCCTCTCGCTCCTTTTCCATGTCATGATCTTCCTCTTCATCCCCATCAACCGCTTCCTGTTCATCTTCGTTGTGGTCGGTATGTTCATCATTCGTTTCGTCATTTACATCCTCGAGCAAATGTTTATCGTTACCTTGTAGCGGGACAAAAGAGCTATCTTCGGCGAAATGATCCAATGGATTTTCAGGCAACGCCGTATCATGATGCGCTAATCCATAGATAAAAAATGATGACGTGATAATGAATATGATCGCCATAAAGAACATTTTATTGATGTACATGTTCTTTAACAGCTTTTTTGATAGGTAGTGGACTAATCCTTTCATTACAACCGCCTCTTTGACTGTTTCGTTATTTCTTTGTTTTTCATAGGTATGTTCGAAAGGTGGCAAGCACCTTTCGAACCTTATGGGGAATTATTTCGCGAATTTGCGATGAATCATGAACGTCGTCGCACCTAAAATCATGAACGCCAACCCGAATGACATGATGTTGAAAAATGAAGTAGCGGTATTTGGCAACTTATATGTTTGATCATCACCTGCTGCGGTCGCGCGTTCGTCCGTCATGTTCGCCGCTTCATCAACGCTTGCGCCATCTTTGGACATCGTTTCATCGACATCGTTGTTTCCGGCTTGCCTGCTTTGTCCGTTTGCTTGGTTATTACTCTGTTGTTGTTTGCCGACATTTTCGGCTCCAGATGTTTCTTCAGGTGCTTGAGCTAACACCGCATAAATCGAGAAATGATCGACCGTTACGGTGATTGTATGGTTTTTCGGGTCTTTTTCATCCGCTGGAATAAGCTCCCATCTTTTGGTATCGGGGTTGAAATGATAGACATTTGCTTCATCCAATTTGATATTCGGATCGACCGCCAACGTCAACACAAAGCCGCCTTCGTCATATGTTTTGTTATCCGGGAACTTCAGCGTAATGTCCACGAAGTCTCCAGCAACTTTGAAGTTATCTTTTAACGGCAGCGTTTCCCCTGCAAGTTTATTGACCGTCAACTTGGTTCCCTTAGGCAAATTTTTCGGTAATACCAATTTTGATTGCCTATTCTTTTCGTTGTTTTGGAATATGATGGTTTCTTCAGGGTTTACGGTGATGGTGAGCTGATCATTTTCATCCAATTTGCCCATGTCGATCGTTTTCGTAGTTTCTTTTTCGTCATGATGATCGGAGTCATCTTCACCTTTTGATCCATCTTCTTCATCGATTGGCTGTTCCGGTTCTTTCGTTTTTTCTTCTGCGTCATTCGGATCGTCAGAATCTTCCGTTTCTTCTTCATCAATTGGCTGTTCTGGCTCTTCATCGACAATCGGCTCCTCAGGTTCTTCCGTTTCTTCTTCATCGATTGGTTCGTCATCTTTCGTAAATCGATAAAGCGGCCCTTTCCCTTCCAAGAAAAATTTGTAGGCAACCAATGCTTGTAACGCTTGTTCTGTAGCCATGCCGTCTGAACGTGTAAAATCGTTCGTATGGCGGAATCCACCGTCTTCATTTTGGAAACTTAGCAAATGTTCCACCAAGTTTTGCGACTTCGTAAACATTTCACTCGTCGGATCGATGCCATGTGAAGTTAACGCGATAATGACTTGCGAACTGGCTTCACTATTTTCACCACCGACAAAATATTCGCTGTATCCACCACTTTCGATTTGTTGTTCCGACAAATGTTGAAGCGCTCGTTCCACCGCTTCCTGCACTTCCGGTTGATCGGTGTACGGTGCCAAAGAAGTCAATACCATGGCGGTAATGTCAATACTGGTGGAAGAGAAATGAGCATTCAGGCTCCATCCGCCATTTTCATGTTGTCCTTTTAAAATTTCCGCGACAATTTTATCCCTTGTCCATTTTGCATCGTCTGGCACCTCGAAATTTCCGGCATCCAAAGCAATTAAAGCAAACGCAAGCCCATTATGGCCTTGGAATGTCATCGTATCATAGCCACCACGACGCGTCGGGCTGTTATAAATCAGATCAATCAAATTCAAACCGTTGATGTCAGTCGGATCCTCATTGATGGCAAGTGCAGCAAGCGCAAGTCTTTCAATATCCGTGATTTTGATTCGCCCTGATTCCAATTGTTTGACAATCTGGGATTCAACATTATTGTAAAAATAGTCCAAATAACTTTCCGGCACTTCATATCCTGCCCTTGACAAACCGATCGCTTGCCATTCGCCTCTTACACCCAAGTGGTTTAAAATGTAGTTTGCCGTTCGATGGATCGCTTCATCGATATCTTCGATCGTAATCGGTTTTTTATAGATGATCGTAATTTCTTCAACCGCTTCATTTCCCGCACGATCTTTGGCGGTAATGGTGATGGTGTTTTCACCGTTAACAAGTGTGGCTGTAAATGTTCCGGATTCGCTTGAGAGTTCTTCACCGTTCAGCAATACCACCGGTCTTATGTTGCCATCCCGATTATCCGTTGCCCGTACGGTAAACGTCAATTCCGGCTCGTCCACTATTTGGCCATCTTGAATGTTTTCAACGGTAATTACCGGAGGTTCTTTATCGGGCTGTTCATTTTCGCTGACGTGAACGAGTGCATAAGGACGAACAATATTTATTTGTCCATCGCTATTCGTCCTCGTTGCGGATAAACGATAGGTGCCCGGCTTGTCGAACGTGACCGTAACTTCACCGTCTTCGTTGAAAAGCACAGGATTTCCATTTGCTGTATATACTTCGTCATCGACTAACAACGAAATCCCTTCAAGGGAAAAGGTTCCCGTTTCATGCGAACCATTGAGTTTTAAAGTTAGAGGCTCTCCGGCTTTCGCCTCGTACGCTTCTTTCTCAAACCATGTGTACGTACTATCAATATAGTTTTCCACAAAGTACAGTACGATGGAATCATTCGGTTTAATCTCGTATTCTCCCACGCCAACCGGAACCCATTCATGATTGACAAAATATAGCCATCCACTTAGCGGTCCATGCGTGAATTCACCATGTCCGGCGATCTCCGCGATGTAATTTCCACCGTAATCCAAAATGAAATCGTCGCTTTTCAAGTCAAGGTTTTCGACAGTTTCCAATGCACGGATGATGGCGTGAATCGCTTTTGCTTTATCTGCATAAACCGGCCCTTCGCCATGATAGTTTGTAATGTAATCTCTGATATCAAACGGTTCAACATCAAGCGTCAATTTATCCACTAACGTACGGTCATGTAATTCGATGCGTACATCGACCGTAACTGGTGGCGCTCGTTCATTCGTTTGATTCGATGCTGTTAGGTTTTTTTCTTTTTTGGTAGGAACTTTCTTTTCTGTCGTCTTCGGTGCATCGATGTCTATATCGTCTTCTTGTACAATCGGATCCAATTCGTCATTGCTGTTTTGTTGGAGCTTATCAATTTCAGCTTCACCCGATGTTTCTTGTGACGTTTCATCTTCGGAGTTTATATCCATTTCTTGGGCAAAAATAGCTGTCGGAAAACTGGCGACAATGAAAAAGACAATCGCAATGATGGAAAGCCATTTGTACGCTTTCCGCATTAATCGTTTCATCGATTTCCCCTCCCAAATGTCCAAAAATAAAAGTCCCTCACCTCCAAGGAATAGAGGCAAGGGGCATAAAACGAACCAACGCAATAAAACTTGGAAATACGCACACGTCGTCTTATGCAACCACCTTTTCCCCGGAAGGTTGTTGTTGCACCATGTTTTGGCAAAGTCTCCTGACTTATGGTGTATCGCTTCACCCTCGCCTTCCCGGCATTTCTTCCGCCAGTGGCATCGTGAGAGGAAGCACACCAATCACAGTGGCCGGGCCGTTCAGGATTTCCACCTGATTCCTTTGACCAAAACACGTAAACTATTCCGTTTTTCCAAAACTTAACACCATCGTTTGATCGAATAATTGCTTCTGTCACCTATCACCTCA
>JAAYTF010000039.1 GCA_012518125.1 Bacilli bacterium
CGGCTTATAGAAACGCTCTATGAGACGGTTTCGACTCGTTTTTGATGAAAACCGGCTTATAGAAACGCTCTATGAGACGGTTTCGGCTCGTTTTCGATGAAAACCGGCTTATAGAAACGCTCTATGAGACGATTCTGACTCACATCCGATAAAAATCGGCTCATAGAAATACGCTGTGAGACGTTTCTGACTCGTTTTGATGTGGACCCCAAGAGTTGTACCGAAAAATTTAACTCTTGGGATTTACTTCCATTACGTTTAATCGTCTCGATAAAAATATTAAACATAAAAATAATTCAAATGTCCTCTATGCTATACGGAATCACAATATAATGTATGAAACATAATAAATCCCCTTAAGATAAACAGAGATTTATTACCTGTCTAACTCAAGGGGAGAATAGCATCCAATAACGCATATTGTCTCAACTTCTTTTAAACGTCAAGGACGATGTTGTTTCCGGACGGGTCTTCCGTCATGAGCTTGCCATCGACTTCTTTCACTTCCGCACCGATGCTTTCCAAGTTTTTGATCATTTGTTCGCGGACCGCATCATTGTCGAATACGAGCGTATAATAGGCGAGGCCGACACTATTTTCCGCAGGACGCGGTGCGCCTATGCCATTCCACGTGTTCGTCCCCACATGATGATGGTACTTGCCATACGATAAAAATAACGCCTGCGGGCCAAAACGGTTGACGACATCCATTCCTAACCCTTTTACGTAAAACTCTTCGGTGCTTTTCAAATCCGCCACGTGGAGATGAATATGGCCCATCACTGCGTTCTTCGGCATTTTCTCCCACGGTTCGTTCGGGGTGCGGTGAGCCAACAAGCGTTCAAAATTTAGCGGAATCGTTGCCATATCGACTTCCGTGCCCTTCCATGTCCACTCGGATGCCGGGCGGTCGCGGTAAATTTCAATTTCGTTTCCGTCCGGGTCCGCCAAATAAAGCGCTTCGCTCACCAAATGGTCGGATGCCCCGAAGCGAACGTCGTTTTCCACTAAATGGACGACGATATTGGCCAAATCTTTGACGGTCGGCAGCAAAATCGCAAAATGGTACAAGCCTGTTGTGCCGCGTTGTTTCGGAATGACGTCCTCCGGTTGTTCAAGCGACAAGAAACTCGTCTTCCCATCGACGGTCAATTCAGCGGTGCGCTCGGTGCGGTTCAATACGCTGAATCCTAAAATGTCTTGATAAAAAGCGAGCGAACGGTCCAAGTTCAACACTTTTATTTTCACATGTCCGATGTGCGGCGTCGGCTTTCGATGAAAGGTCATGTCATTTCCTCCCAAATTTTTCCATAATTTAAAAACGCAAAAACGGTCCAACTCACGTTTTTACATCAACTTACTTTTCGTAACTTAGTATATCATTTAAACCAACAGTAATCAAGTAACCAACTTATCATTTGTTATCTATTTGCAAAATTATGATACAATGATATGTGAAAGAGGTGTTTCGCAAATGGAAATGGAAACGATTTGTCCAAAATTCGAAAAAGCGCTCGAACTGTTAAGCAAGCGCTGGACGGCGCTTATCATCTATCAATTGCTCAAAGGGCCGCAACGTTTCAACGAAATACAACAAGCCATCGGTATCAGCGGAAAAGTGTTGTCCGAACGATTGAAACAACTGGAACAACAGCAAATTGTGCAACGCAACATCATTCCGGAAACACCTGTCATCATCAAATACGCCTTGACGGAAAAAGGAAAAGCGATGGAGCCGATTCTCCTTTCGATCGAACATTGGTCGCAACAATGGGTGGAAGCCGAAACAAATTGATTCGATTTGTTTCGCTTCCGCCCTTTTTATTTCCCGTTTTATTATCCTTTCAGCTCATACCTATATATGGCGTATATATAACCTAATATATAACCAAACTCTCCCCCGATTCGTTTAATCCGATGAAAACAAAAAAGTTGAACGCTTTAAAAACATTGATATATCAACGTTTTTAAAGCTCTTGAAAAAAATTTTTTCATATTTTTTTAAAAAAATGATTGACAACGGAAACGTTCGCCATTATGGTTATATATGTGTGTATATAACCTAACGTTTTTCGAATCGAGGACGGTGAATATGAGAAAAAGCTTATCTGAAAACAAACCGATTTATATCCAAATCCGCGAAAAAATTGAAGATCAAATTATCCGCGGGCAGCTTAAAGAAGGTGAACAGGCGCCGTCGACGACCCAACTCGTCAATTTTTACAAAATCAATCACGTCACCGTATTGAAGGGGATGAACCAGTTGGTTGATGAAGGGATTTTATTCAAGAAAAGGGGTATAGGCATGTTTGTAGCGGAAGGTGCAAGAGAAAAATTGATCCAGAAACGGAAACAGTCGTTCATTGAAGACTACATTGTCGAACTCGTCCAAGAAGCGGAAAAATTGGGCATTACAAACGAAGAAATCATTTCATTTATAAAACAAGTAAGAGGAAGGGAAAGCAAATGAACATCAAAGCGGAACATCTTACGTTAACATTTGGCAATACGTATGCATTGAGAGACGTCAATTTTGAATTGAGCGGCAACAAAATTTTCGGTCTGCTTGGCAGAAACGGCGCCGGGAAAACGTCGCTCCTTTCCATCATCGCCTCTTATCGCGAGCCGACAATCGGCAAAATCATCATCAACGGCGAAGAACCGTTTGAGAACGCGAAAATCATGCGTCAAGTCGCATTTTTATACGATCAAGAATACGAAAATGAATCCGAAAACATCATCGAACTGTTGCAAGGAATCCAGCCTTATCGTCCAAATTTCAGCATGGAATACGCGGAATATTTGATCGATTTATTTAAACTGGACCGAAAAAAAGCAATCAAAAAATTTTCCAAAGGGATGAAATCGGCTGTCAATGTCATCATCGGACTCGCTTCGCGCACACCGATCACCTTGCTTGATGAAGTGTATTTAGGCATGGATGCACATTTTCGGGAAATCTTTTACAAGGAGCTCTTGGAAGAACAGGCGAGACATCCACGAATGTTCATCTTGTCGACCCATCTCGTATCTGAAATGGATTATTTGTTCGATGAAGTGATCATCCTAGATCGAGGCTCCGTTATGGTACATGAAGACTTTGATTCATTTATTTCGAAAGGGGCGACGATCACCGGCGACGGTGAAACGGTCGACCAGTTCGTCAAAAACAAAAAACAGATAAACGTGCAACAATTAGGGAACACAAAAGCCGTCATGATTTATGGAGAGTTGACGGCTGAAGAAGAAGCGGAAGCAATCCGATTGGGTCTTGAGATTTCGCCAGCTTCCTTGCATGACTTGTTCGTCCATTTAACGAAGGAGGATCAGTAAATGAATGACAGACAAATATCACTCAAAGTGGCAAAAGACGTATTTTTGATCAAAATCATTTGGACATTGGCCTTTTTAGGCATCGTCCTCATCGTCAATATCGCAAAAGTCGGCTATGCCTATTTTCAAGGGAATGAAACGGAAGGGTTCTTCAACACGAGTTTTGTCGCAAGCAACTTTTTCATGTTCATCATCGGCTTGTTGGCGATCGAATTTCTTCCTTACTTCGTCGGCATCGGGGTGACGAGAAAAGACTATTTTATCGGAACATCCATTCAAACATTCGGGCTTGCGCTGGGAATCGCAATCATCACATCCTTCATTTTTCTCGTTGAAAAGTTCATATTGAAGCTTATCGATTTGCCGTACAAAACGCAAAACATCAATGAACTTGATTTGGATGGCAACATTCTCGGCGATACGATACAAATGATCATCCTTTCGCCATACGTCGATCCACATGAAAACTTGATGTTGGCGACATTCATCTTGTTTACGAACGTCTTAATCCTATACGTACTCGGTTGGATGATCTCCAGCGCCTTTTACCGTCATGGCACGGTGTACGGCCTCGTTTCCGTCTTGATTGCAATCATCATCAAAATGTTGAAAGACAACTTGTTACGAGTCGCGTTGGATCTTCCGACGATCGGCTGGCTGAAAGACATCCCGGACATGCCGGCGCCAGTCGCCTTCATCCTGATTTATGTCATCATCATACTCATTTTTTACGCGATTCGATTAAATACGAAACGAGTTACGGTTAAATTGTGAAAAAATTGGTTAAATTAAAAACGGATATAGCTTTCAAAGGCAAGCGAAAACCTCCCCTTTTCCCCACAAGCTCGCTTGCCTTTTCTTTTTTTAACCGAACAAATCACGCTTCCGGAAATGATAAAAACCGAAAAGGAAAAATAAAAACGCGATGATGACGATGATTGCAAGTGGAAAAACCTTCACTTCTTCAAGCGGAATTTTCGCGACATGTTCAAATACCGATATGTTTCTCAACCACAAAGGCATATCGAGCAAATTTCCCAAATACATGACGAAAAAACCATACGATAAATAAAGCCAAACAAGAGGGGTTAATTTCGGGAACCATCCATAGAGCCAAACGGCAATCCCGCTGAACAGCCACATTGCCGGCAAATAGACGAAAGCCGCTTTTAACGTCGTCAAAAACGTCATCGGCTCCTCCAAGACGGCGACGCACCCACTCCAAAAACCGACGGCCAACGCCGTTTGCATCAACAAGCTGACAAATATTGAAAGCAATACATAATTCGCCAATACGCGGTGCCTGGATGTCGCGCGGCTGAACATGTTTTCCATGAACCCTCTCATTTCTTCGCCTTTTAAATGCAAAACGGTCATTGCGACAGGAATCGTGCCGATCAATGTCATAATGGCGATGATGAGCGTGATAAATTGTTCCGTCATTTCCGCTTGCATATCCGCCGCAAGAAATTGTTCGATGAGCTCGATATCTTGCCAATACGATTCCATGTCGCCCATCACGAATCCCATCGACCAACTTAACACGAAAATGGCGAGCGTCCATGCGGCGATATTCGTCTTTTGCATCCATAGATGAAATCCGAACGGCGTAAGTAACAGCTTGCTCGCATGCGAACGTCCTTTGCGCGGGGTGAAATAGCCTGAACCGATGTCCCGTTTTGCATGCAAATACAAAGCGAGCAAACCGAAAAATACGGTCAGAACGGACAATACAATGACAGGAAGCCAATCGTCGTCCGCAAACACTTTTGTCCTCACCGTCCAACCGAGCGGGGATGCATAAGACAACCATTCGTAATTGACATCACCGATAGCACGAATGAGATAGGAAAGGATCAAAACCATAAGCGAAAACATCGTGACGGAGCGGGCACTTTCCACAAGTTGTGCAATGACGAGCGTCATAGCGCCGAAAACGAGCCCTGTTAGCCCGAGGACGGACCCGAACAACATCGTGCTTTGCCAATCCATCCCTTCAATTTGCAAGAGGCCAATGCCGATACCGATCAACAATGACAAAAGCACATTCGCGCCGAAGATGATAATCATGACTGCATTCGTGTAGGCGACTTTGCCGACGGACCGCGCTTGAACGATTTCGAGGCGCCCCGCTTCTTCATCGCCACGCGTCGATTGGCTGACGAGCAAAATGTTCATGATGGCGGCCGCAATTGCCGTAAACAACAACATTTCATTGGCAAAAAACGGACCAGGCGAAGCCAAATACGCTTCCGTTTCGTAGCCGGGTCCCAGCATCGCGATCATCGCCGGATTTTCCATCGTCATCGAAGCGGCCAGCCGCGATGCTACATCTTTGTAAAGAGACGGATAGAAGGATGCGACAAGCACGTTGATGCCAGTGATTGCAAAAAGCCATACGAACAATTTCCAGCGTAATTGTTTCACTAACAGTGTGAATATCAGCCCTGTTCGTTTCATGTACTTCCCGTACATCACGCATCCCCCGCTTCTTGCTTACCCACTCGTTCGTAATGGCGCAAAAACAAATCTTCCAACGTCGGCGGCGAACTTTCAAGTTTGACGACGCCAAATTGACTGATGTGCCGGATGACCGCGTCGATTTTTTCGCTATCGACTTGAAACGAATATTCCCCATCTTTTTCTTCGATATGGTAAACGCCTTCCAATTCGTCCAATCCGGACAACGTTTCCCTCGTTTTCACCGTGAAGTTCGAGCGGGTGATGTACCTTAGCTCATCCAACGACCCCGTTTCGATGATTTTCCCTTGGCGGATGATGCCGACCCGGTCACACAACTTTTCCACTTCCGATAAGATGTGACTGGAAAACAATACGGTCTTCCCTTCTTGTTTCGCTTCCAAAACGGATTGACGGAAGTACGTCTCCATAAGCGGGTCGAGTCCGGTCGTCGGCTCGTCGAAAATGAACAAATCCGCATCCGATGCAAACGCTGCAATGAGCGCCACTTTTTGCCGGTTTCCTTTTGAATAAGCGCGACATTTTTTCGTTGGATCGAAATCAAATAATTCGATGAACCGATCGCGTTTTTTCTTATCGTACTTGCCGTTCATTTTCAACAATATGTCGATCACTTCCCCACCGGTCAAATTGGGCCAAAGATGGACATCTCCAGGGACATAGGCAACCCGCTTATGAATTTCAACCGCGTCTTTCCAAACATCTTTCCCGAAGATTTTCGCACTCCCGCTCGTCGCCTTGATGATGCCCAACAAAATGCGGATCGTCGTCGATTTTCCCGCTCCATTCGGTCCGATGAAGCCGTAGACTTCCCCTTCTTTCAATTCCATGTTCACGCCGTCCAAAGCCGTAAACGACCCGAACTTTTTCGTCAAATGTTCGACGACCAAGATGCTCACGAACCATTCACCTCGATTAATTTTGAAATATTTACACTGTTTTATTTCATAATATACAAACTAATCATGAAAAGCAATTAATTTTGAAATAATTTAATTGTTTTGTTACAAATTTTTTATTAAACTATTGGTGAGGTGGACGGAATGAACGGGTTTAAAAAACGGAGTGAACAAAAAAAACAAGCGATTTTACAAGCTGCATTGGACTTGTTCCAACAATTCGGCGTGCAAAAAGTGACGATTGCCGAAATCGCCAAAGAAGCGAACGTTTCGCAAGTGACGATTTACAATTACTTTGAAAGCAAAGACAATTTGATCCGGGAAGTGTTTCAATTTTACGTTGACGGGATATGGCAAGAACAAAAACAATTGTTACAAAGCGATCTTCCTTTTCACGATAAATTGGAAAGGATCATTTTCGGTAAAACGTTTGAAGCAAACCACATTAGCGAACGGTTTTTCGAAGATTTCATGAAAGATTATGCGAGCGGCAATAGTTACGTCGAAAAACTTTATGTCGAAGAAGCGCTTCCGCTTTACATTGAGTTTTTTCAACAAGGAAGAAAGGAAGGGTTTATCGACCCGACGATTTCCGATGAAGCGATTTTGTTTTACTTGCAGATGTTCCGTGAGTATATGCAGCGGAGTGATGTCGCCGAAAAAGTGCTGCCAATTGCAGATGAACTGACGAAATTGTTTTTTTACGGCTTGAGAGGCAAATGACGAAAAAAGTTGAAAAAATGGGGCCGTTTTTGCTAAATGAACGACCACGCTCTTTTGCCATGAACCACGAATCACAGACATAAAAAAGGACTGGATACGTTTCCCCAGTCCCATTACGCTACATCTCTGCTTCCTTTTTCAGAGGCATTCCCGCTTCGAGGAGCGTTCTGTTCCTTCCGTATGCAAACGCAATCAACATAAGGGCAATTCCCGTTCCTATTAAGAGCGATTCAATCGAAACGATATCGGCAATCGGTCCGAAGATGAGCATCCCAAGTGGCATCATCGCCGTCGAAATCATGCTCATGATGCCGAAAACTCTCCCCAAGTAGTCTTCCGCCACTTTTTCCTGCAGCAATACGCTCGCCGGCGTATTATAAATTGGCACCGCAACGCCAAAGAGGAGCATGAACATTAAATAAATCGAAAAGAGCGGCACGACTCCCAACGCGATTGTCGATACCCCCATGATGACACCCGCAAAACTTTGCGTGATGACCCTGTTTTTAAATCCACCCCAAGATGCGATGACGCCGCCGCCAATGATCATCCCGATGGAAAAAGCCACTTCGATGGCAGATAGCCGCCACACGTCATCGCCGAAGCTCCTCGCCACTTGAATCGGCGTCAAAAACGAAGCCGGCGCCATCATGACGAGAAATACAGCTAAAAAGATGAAAAACACTTTTAAATAGTCATGATGTTTTATATATTGAAGACCAATTTTAAAGTCGGCAAAGTACGTCACCTTCTGCTTTTCGCTCGCCTTCTTGTGCGGTTTGACACGAAGGAAAAACAACAGCACGCTGATTGCAAGCGTAGCGGTCACGACGTCGATCAGAAAAATGTTCTCGAGCGTCGTCACACTGAAAAAGAGCGCTCCGACCATCGGCGAAACGAGCAAAACCATCGATTGCAAACTGCCGTTGATGCCGTTTACTTTCGTCAATTTATCCGTCGGCACGATTTGCGGCAAAATCGCCCCGATCGCCGGCATCTGCACTCCCGCACCGAACGCGCGGATCGCCGCGATGACAAAAAGCAGCCATATCGAGTTGTAACCTAAATAAAATAATATGGCCAAAATCAATGTTGCAAGCGCAATCATTCCATCCGCCAAAATGATGAGATGTTTCCGGTTGTAACGATCCACCCAGACGCCGGCAAACGGTGATAAAATGAATGTCGGGATGAATCCGCAAATGATATAAACTGTCATCATAAGTCCCGACTCCGTCGTCAACGTAATATGCCACAAGATCGCATACTGGACGATGGAGGACCCGAACAGTGAAATCATTTGGCTACTTAAAAACAAGCTGATATTCTTTTTCCAATGCCGTTTTTCATCGAGAGCTAAATCCATATGCCTCAACTCTTTTCTATACACTTTCAACGAAAAAAGAGGGATTTGGCTCCCTCTCTATCGTGCTCAACGCATCATGTTAACATATTACTTGCATTTTGTTGTTTTTATTCTAGCAAACAAAACAGCGAAATACAACGTAATTTTTCCCTTTTGCAGGCCGACTGCCGTTTTCCATCATTGAGAAATGTAAGAAGACGTATATTTTTCTTAACGTTACTTATGTTGATCATCGATCGGCGTCAAGTTAGCTTCAATTTCACTGCGGCGATGTTCCAAATACGGCGGCAACACAAGCTTCGTCCCCAATGTCTCAACATCTTCATCGGCCGTAAAACCTGGCCCGTCCGTCGCCATCTCAATCATGACCCCGTTTGATTCGCGGAAATAGACGCTCTTAAACCAGTGGCGTTCGACGATGCCCGTGGTGACAAACCCTCGTTTTCGCACTTGTTCCAGCCAATATTTCAGTTCATCTTCATTTCGTACGCGGATAGCCACATGGTGGATGCTACCGCGCCCCGGCCGCTCACTCATCCCTTCATCCAAAATCGCCACAATTTCTCCGAACGACTCGCCTTCGATTGACTGCAATACGACTTCATCATTTGTGCGCGACACTTCTTTGTAATGGAACACTTCCGTAAGCAAATTGGTCAATTTGTTCAAGCGGCGCACTTTTATTTCCACCGGGCCGAAGCCTTGAATTTGATGCGTTGCCGGAACCGGCGACCCGTCCCAAGGCTGCCAATGTGAAAGGACATGTTCTTCATCCACGACAAAAACGAGCTGCAAGCCGTCATCGTCTTCAAAGTGCAATGCAGGACGGTTGAAATACGTGGTGATGTCTCCATGTTTCACGTTATATGTTTCCAGACGCTCTTTCCAATAATGTAAACTATCTACTGATGCGACACGCAAGCCAATTCGCGTGATTGCATTCGTACCTCTGTACGTATTTCCGACATACGGCATTTCAAAAAATGTCAGTCCTGTACCTGGGCTGCCGGTCAGATCACCATAAAACAAGTGATACATCGATGGGTCGTCTTGGTTGACGGATATCTTCACCCGCCTCAACCCTAAAATTTTCGTGTAAAAATGATTGTTCCGATTGATATCTTTCGTAATCATCGAGATGTGATGATGCCCCGGAATCGAATACATGAATTTTCCTCCTCTATCACTTGATTGATCAAGTGAGTTAA
>JAAYTF010000040.1 GCA_012518125.1 Bacilli bacterium
TACAAAGAAAAAGCGGGCATTTGGCACGATTGGGATCGCTATTTTCCTTTGCTCCATTATCGCGTCATGACGATGACGAAAGAACAATTGAATGAGATCCATGGTGTCGATGAAGGCATCGAGGGGCGAATCATCGAAGCGATGAAACGGGCGGAAAATTTTAACGATTTGCTTAAGCTTGTGAAAACGAAACGTTACACGCAAGTGCGCTTGCAGCGGATGTTCGTGCACATTTTGACAAACACGACGAAAAAACAAATGGAACCGTTTTTGAAAAAGAACGAAGCCCCTTACATCCGCCTCCTCGGAATGACGGAAAACGGCCGTGCATATTTGAACAGGGTGAAAAAAGCTTTGGACATGCCGCTAATCGTGAATTTAAATAAAATGAGCGATGAACTTTATCTCGACGAACGGGCGTTAAGGGCGTATTATTCGATTTTGCCAGATGAAAAAAGGCTGGAACTGTTCCAACAGGAATTCCAATTGCCGATCATCTATCCTTAATTCATTTCGGTTCCAATTGGTTCAAATAGGCTAACGCTTCTTCGAACGAATCGATAGGAACGATTTTCATTTCGGTGTCGAGCGCTTCCGCCGTTCGTTTTGCCAATTCGTAATTCGAATCTGCTTTCCCGTTTTCAAACGGCACGAAAAAAATTTCGATGCCTTTTCGGCTGGCCGCGACGATTTTTTTGTCCACACCGCCTACGCGATGGACGTTTCCGTCAAAGTCAATTTCTCCCGTACCGGCAATTTTGTACCCTTTCGTCAAATCTTCTTCTACCAATTGGTCATACATTTCGAGCGCGAACATCAATCCGGCGCTCGGACCGCCGATGTTGCCACTTCTTATTTCCACTTCCGGTTCAACTTTTACGGTGCGGTCGGCGACGAGCTGAATGCCGATGCCGACTTGCTCCGATTCCGCTGAAAATTTTTTTAATGGAAGCGATGCTTCAAAAATTTCCCCCTCTCTTTCGAATTTGATGTTCACGATGTCGTTTTCTCGTTTTGATTCCATATAATTCGTCAAATCTTCCGGTTCTTTCACTTCCAAATCATCTACTTGGATGATGCGGTCTCCAACTTTTAGCACATCTTTGGCCGGCATGTCATTCATCGTCCGTACGACGTAAATCCCGTTCCAATCGATCTCGACATGTTTGCCAGCGGCTTCATACGCGACCACCTTTGATGCATCTTGCGACGATTCCATCATTTTCAGCTGGTAATAACGATATTCATCTTCGGTGAAATCTTCCGGTATCGCTTCATCCAATGGCGTAATTTCATGATAATGAGACAATTTTGCAAAGACGAAATCGATTGGTGAAGCTTGGGCGCCGCTTACGGTGACGAGATGGAACTCCCCTTTCGATTGTGACCCGAAATCGACTTCCACCATGCGCGATAACTCTTCCGCTTCTCCCGGTTTATAAATGTAGTAGGGCAATTTCAATGTCCACAACAAAAGCAAAACAACGAGCAAAAACACCGCTGCTATCAGCCTTCTTTTGTTTGACAACATTGAACTCACCCCACTTCTTGGCCACATTATTATCATAAAACCACTTCATCTGAGCGTATAGATAAAAAACAAGCCTTTTTAATATGAATATGTAGTAAATAAATTTCTATCACAGTGGAGGGCGCTTCCGTATGTTTTCAAAATTAAAGACGCTTGTCATCGCATTTTTGACTTTGCTTTTGACATTGGCCATCGTTTCTTTCCCAGAACAAGTCCTCATCGCGAGCGTCCATGGATTGAAAGTTTGGTGGGAAATCGTTTTTCCATCGTTGCTTCCCTTTTTCATCATGGCGGAACTGTTAACGAGCTTCGGGATCGTCCAATTTTTCGGCGTTTTGTTTGAACCGGTCATGCGGCCGTTGTTCAACGTACGCGGCGTAGGCAGCTTCGCTTGGATATTAGGCATGGTGAGCGGTTTTCCGTCAGGTGCGAAAATCACCGTCTTGCTGCGGAAAAAAAATGAAATTTCACGAATCGAAGCGGAACGACTGTTATCATTTTCGAACGCTTCAAGCCCTTTGTTTATTTTTGGAGCGATCGCCGTCGGATTTTTCCAAAACGTCAAACTCGGGGTCATCATCGCACTGAACCACTACATCAGCAATTTCCTCGTCGGATTGATCATGAAACATTATGGAAGAAATAAAGAAGAAAAAAGAAAAAAAGAAACCTTTTCTTTTCATCGTGTGTTTAATCGAGCATTTGCCAGAATGCATCGCACGCGCATCAGCGAAACGCGTCCATTGGGCGAATTGGTCGGCGATGCGGTTATATCATCGATTCAAACGCTGCTTATGATCGGTGGTTTCATCATCTTGTTTTCCGTTTTTACATCTTTGTTGAGTGCCACACCGTTCATGTTCTTCGTTGAATTCATGTTTGCACCAATATTGCATTTTTTTGGCATACCGAGTGAAGTCATTCCCGCTTTCATCACCGGGTTGTTTGAAATAACAATGGGGGCAGAAGCGATCAGTAAAGTGACTTCCATCCCCCTCGTCGGTCAATTGATGTTGATCAGTTTCATTTTAGGGTTCAACGGTTTTTCGATCCAAGCACAAGTGGCCAGCCTGATTGCCAAAACGGATATCCGTTTTTATCCCTTTTTTTTCGCGCGGCTGCTTCATGCCTCGTTGGCAAGCTTTTTCACTTATGTGACATACAAGCTTTATTTTGATCAGCGCATGGACATCGTCGATGCGATGAATCCAATGTTAACGTTCCCGCAATTCGTGTTGGTCTTCGTCGATTTCGTGAAGCATTACGGTCCAATCATCACGATTTCAAGCATCGGGTTCGGCGTTTTATTGTTGCTACGGCGTATAAAGGCGTAAGTTAACGTTTGAATTTTTCTTTCAACGCTTGCGCAACGACTTCGGGCACGAGATCATCGATGTTTCCGTTGTAGCGGGCAACCTCTTTTACGATGCTGGAACTTAAATAGGAATATTGCGTGTTTGTCATCATGAAAAATGTCTCGATATTCGGTTCAAGACGCTTATTCATCGAGGTGATCTGCATTTCATATTCGAAATCACTCACGGCCCGCAATCCTCGTAAAATTGCATCCGCATTACTTTTTTTCGCATATTCGACCAATAAGCCGTCGGAAATGTCCACTTTCACGTTCGGTATATTTTTGACCGATTCACGGATGAGCTCCGCACGTTCTTCAGCGGTAAAGAGCGGCTTTTTCGCTGAATTGTTAAAGACGACGACGATCACTTCGTCGAAAATTTTCGCGCCTCTGCGGATAATATCTAAATGTCCGTTCGTAATCGGATCGAAACTGCCTGGACAAATCGCCAATTTCTTTTCCATCGTAAACCTCCTAACTTGTATCGCTAAGCTTCATTCACTTTTAAGATCAACGTTGCCGTCGTTTTACCGTATACTCTTTGAAAATATGGTTCAAAAAATTCAGCATCATATGTAATTTCTGCTTGTGGAGGGTATTCAATGTAAATGAAACATCCCGGATTGACAATATGTAAATGTTGAATTTGCTCCAGGAATGCCGAATAATCGATCGCGCCATATGGAGGATCGATGAAAACAAGGTCGAATTTCTTGTTTTTCCGCGCTAAAATCGACAGTGCTCGAAGCGCATCATTGCGGTAAATGGATGAACGTTCGGCAATGCCCAATGCTTGGACGTTTTTTTTGATCGTCTTTACCGCTTCGGGGGAACGGTCGATGAACGTAACCGATTCCACCCCTCTGCTTAACGCTTCGATGCCCAATGCCCCGCTTCCGGCAAATAAATCTAAAGCATGTCCACCGTCAAAATACGGCCCCATCACATGAAAAACAGCTTCTTTAATTTTATCGCTTGTCGGCCGCGTCTTGTCGCTCGGCACTCGGCTGATCCGTCTACCTTTCAGTTTGCCACTAATAACCCGCATCTTATCCACTCTTCCTTGTCGATATATTTATTTTAAGGAAGAAAAGTGTAATTATCAATCAATTACGAGATTTTTCCACCGTATTTTCGTAGTAGAAAAAACAAAACCTTTGTACTATCCGTACAAAGGTCGCATCGAATTATTTGTAATCGTACAGCTTTGCTTCATCCATTTTTACGTTTTCAAAATTCGTCGACAGAAACGGCCTGTAGGACCGCTCGGTCTTTTTGACGAATGGCAATTTGTTGAGCTTTTTTTCAATCTCTTCAATTTCGTCGCGATTGACATATATGAGTGCAAATTTCAAACGGCGTGAAGCGTATATCAAATGTCCGTAACGTCGGATTTGACGCAAATTTTTTTTATGTTTATACCAAACGACTAATCCTTGTCGACTTACCCGCATAACTTTGCTCCCTATATCGATATTTTTACCTACATTATACCAATCATTTCAAGCAGAGCAACTACAAGCGCCGCCTGTCCCGCAGCCGCCGCTGGAGCACGCTCCGGGTTCATGGCGGTCATCGCGAGGGACGATGATTTGTTGGATGACACTTCTGGCAATGAGTTCACTTATATCATCTAAAAATCGCTGTGATTCGCGTTCTTTCAGCTTGAAATTGTAAACAAGGGGATGCATATCCATTTCCCGTTTGACAGCGCGGACTTTTTTCATGATTTCGGTATAATCAGGATGATATCGTCCAAACCGCTGAACTTGTTCGTACAGTTCTTTCGCCTCTTCAAATTCTCGGATCAACTTTTGGGCCGTTTCATCATTTTTCATCGCTTCATAAGCTTGTCTATATTCGTGCATCACTTCGGATTGCACGATCATTTTTGCCAGTGATTCGGTTTTATCCAAAATGGCAACATGTTCCATTGTAATGATCACGCATGACACCCCCATTATAGTCCATTTTATCATTTAACAATGGGAATGTGAACAAATAGTCCTTGATTCGGAGCGAACTTTACTCGTGTTTTAGCAGGAAATTTTGCGTGTAATATAAACGATGGACGCCGACGCCGAGATAATTGTATTGTTCATTCAACAACGTTTCGCGGTGCCCTTCGCTGTTGAGCCATCCTTCCATGACGGCAGGGGCATCGGAATGCAATGCAGCAATATTTTCACCGGCGGCCAAATAATGGATGTTTTTGCTTTCGAGCCGTTCTTTCAAGCCGCGTCCGTCCAAACTTTCATGGGAGAAATATTGCTTTTCGTGCATATCTTTGCTGTGCAAATAAGCGACTTCGCTTGTCGCCTCGTCCCATTTTACTAGCGGGACTCCGTGGATGTCACGATAGACGTTCGTCAACGCAAAAATTTGTTTTTCCATGCTTTTTTCAACTTCACGCCATTCTTCGTCCGTCAATTCCGGCTGTTCCGGCAAGACGCCGCGATATTCCATTTCATAAAAACGTTGCAATGTCAATAAATCGCCCGTGATGATCCGCAAAGATGACACTTTGTTCGTGAATGTGTCGATGTAACATTGCACGAATAAATCGTTTTCCAATTTGATAAGCGGATGGGTCTTCAACTCGTCGTCGGACAAAATGAACGTGTATGACGAAATCCCTTTTTGGTACGTCACCTTGTTTTTCAACGGGAATTGTTTTTTTAATGTTTCATATGATTCGCCAATTTTGATCGGAGAACTATCGACATTTTTTCCCGTTGCAAAAATCGTTTCGACTCGATCGTTTAACACGCCGATTTGCAAATATACATCATCGTTTTCATAAATCCACCACTTATACGTATAAGGGGTTAGATCGATCCGTATCGGTTCGCCTAAAATTTCTTTAATTTCGGACGCCGTTTTTTTCATCAATGAAAAAACCGAATCGTCGAACGTCATTTTCGGTTCTTTCATTTCTTGTTTCGTATCGATTTGGGGCATTTCGTTGGCATCGATATCTTCGTCCAGTTGAAGCAATTGCGTATTGAACAGCAAAATCGTGATGATGAGCACCCCGACGAGGACCGTGGCTATTTGGATCAAATAACGCATCGCTTTTCCCCCTTCCAATTAAAATATGAAACGGTACAACATGATTTCTTCCACGTTTTTGATGCAATATTTTGTCGTTTTTTTCTATAATATAGATATGTAAATCTTTATTAAGAAAATTGAATGGACGTAAAAACTGGAAAAAAGCATTGTAAAAGATGCCTCTATTTTTACAATATTCCGTCATAATTTCTACGGATATGCTGAATTATTTCGGTACTTTTATTGCAACTTAAGAAATTTTTTACTATCATTGACATAGTGAGACTAATAATGAGGTGAAAAGGATGAAATTAGAAAACACAGGAATTGACAATAAAGTAGTGGACATTATCGCTCTAAACCGCATTATGGGCCAACACGCATTCATTCTCGGAGAAAGCTGGGATTATGAGCGTGTCACATACGATTACAAAATCAAATCCCAGGAAAAAAACGTTACGTTCTACATAAGAATTCAAGGTGAAGCGATCGAAGGCGACGTCGATAACAAGACAGCCATCATCAAATTGAAGACGCCTCTTCTAGGCAAACATTATTATCCGCATGGCGTCGAGTACGGGGAAGACGAAAACTTCCCGAAAAACATCGTTGAACGCGCAAAACAACTCGTCATCGATGTCAATAAAGACCTTGAAGCGTATTTGAACGAATAAGCGTGTACATGTTACTTTACTATCAGCGTAGCGAGCAATTTGTTTAAATATGTAACCATGATTCATCATTTCGTCGATTGTATCGCTTAATTTATTACATTTTACCACAAGTTTTACCCAATAAAAAAAGTGAGTTTTCGAGAAACTCACTTTTTTTATTTTTAATATCCGAAGATGGCTCGAATCATGCTTGTCGTCTCGCCGCCTTCATAGATGACGTATAACAAGAAATAAACGATGATTCCGGTAATCGATGTAATAAACCACATGATGCTCGTGATCGGACCGAGTTTTTTGTGTTTTTCAAAGTTCTCTTTGAAAGCGTGCCGCAGCGTGATGACCCCGAAAATCGCACCGACAATGGACAATACGATGTGCGTCAACAAGAAGATGGTGTAATAAATTTTGATGTGGTCAGGGCCCCCAAAGCTCGTATTGCCGATAAATATGGTCCGTGATACATAGATGACCAAAAAAGATACGGCACAGACAGCGGCGGCAATCATCGCTTTTTTGTGCGCTTCTTTTTTTCCTTTGATGATCAAAACCCAACCTACAGCAACTAGTACTGCACTGATTGCAATCAATAAAGTGCTGATGAACGGCAAAATTTGCATGTCTTATCCCCCTTATTCGTTTCTCTCGTTCGCCGTTGGCAATGGATCGATGGTCATATTCTTGTCAGAGAACCAACTGAAAAATATTCTTGCAATGATGATGCCGTAAATGAATTGTTGTAAAAACATCATCAAAATGCCGCCTAATTGCTGGTCTTCGAGCGTGCTTAACGGAGAGAAAAGCTCCGCACCCGTCAATTGACCCGAAATCCCATTCAACACATCGATTGGAACGCACAAACTCATCGACTGAATCCACGCTCCGGAAGCGCTGTACGCATCGTATAACGGATCTTTCGCAAAAATGATCATCGCACAGGCGATCGATATGATCAGGATGCTCGCGACTAAATACGCCATTTTTAATAAAGGATTTAAGCGATTGTACTTTTTCAACGGCGTGACGATCGGCCACCACATGAAAATCGCCAGAACGAAAAGCAGCGTGACAATGGAAGCATGGGCGATTTTACTTGATTTCGCAAAGTCGAAAATGGCCGGTACGTGATACATTGCGAACAACACGTTAAACAAAGCCAATGCGATCAATGGTTGTGTGAAAAAGCGAAACATCGGCCGGATGAGATGATGTTCTATGGTTTTTTCAATGAGCCAATACGGCAATCCCCTAATCAATAATATCGGGATGACCAGATATAAGATGACCATTTGCACCATATGGGCGCTCAACATAATGTGCGACAACAAATCGATCGGCGCACCTTTTACGATGTACAATAGGAGAAGCGCTGTATAAAAATTGACGATTTGGGCAAACGTAGGGTTGTCCACTCCGCCAAATTTTTTGCGATAACGAACGGCGATGAGATAATATAATACGCCTACAATAAATAAACTAACAAAATAATAAGGACTCCATAAAGCTCGGAAACCGAAAATTTGCAATTCGAGCCACATACGTTTTCACCTCAAAGCAAGCTTCATAACACTAAATATGAGTATTATGAAGCATACATTGTACATTATACTAACATGAATAAACCTTTTGTACAAAAAACAGAAATTGTTAAAAATTTGCCACGCATTAACGAAAAAAACTGGAAAGCTCAACTTTCCAGTTTTTTACCACCTTCATTACCACCAAGAAATGACGATCAAGCCAGCGAGCGTCAAAAATGCCGCCCAGACTCCTCCGTAGATTAAGAGCGCCGCCATCCCGGTGCCTCTCTCTTTCAAATGCATGAAATAATAAAATTGGAATCCTGCTTGGACGATCGCCATCAAAAACAAGAACGGGATGACGAAACCTTTGTGGAAAGTGTCCATTGCGACGACGGCAAAAGCAACTAACGTTAAAACGATCATGAGTCCGAATGAGATAAGTTGCTTTTGCATTTCTTCTCTGCTTTTTTGTCTACGAAACGATTCCTTGCTCATATTGTTCACTTTCGTATCGGTCATTCATTAGCCCACCTTTCCCATTAAGTAAACGACGGAGAAGATGAATACCCAAACGACGTCGATGAAGTGCCAATAAATGCTGAACGTATTGAATTTTGGCGCATTATACAAGTTTAAACCGCGCTTCGCATTACGGATCAACAAAGTCGTCAACCAGCAAATCCCGAACAAAACGTGTCCACCGTGGAATCCGACCAATGCATAAAAGGCAGAGCCAAAAGCTGAAGAACGGAACGTAAAACCGTAATCCGTAATGTAATGAGCGAATTCATAAATTTCACAAGCCAAAAATCCGATTCCTAAAAGACCGGTGATCCCTAACCATAGGTACATTTTCTTAAAGTCGTTGTTACGCATGTGATACATTGCGTACACGCTTGTCAATGAGCTCGTCAGCAACAACATCGTCATGATAAATACGAGCCCTAAACCGAACAATTCTTGAGAGGAAGGCCCCCCCGCCGTTGAATTTTTCAAGGCGAGGTAGACCCCGAACAAGCTGGCAAATAAAACTGTTTCACCGCCGAGGAAAAACCATATGCCGAAAAACTTGTTTTTACCTTCAAGGGTCGCTTTTTCCGGTTCAGGCGGCATTACTTCTGGAAACAATTCGCTGTGATCATGTACTTGAGCCATTATTACTTAGCCTCCCCTTCCAGAGCTTTTTCAAGCTCTTCTTTAGGAATGTAGTATCCGTAATCGTCTTTGACCGAACGTATAATCATAAGTGCGATGGAGAACGCCAAGCCGCCGTACAATGCCAAGTACCAATAGACGTTATCTGTCTGGTAGATGAATCCGAAACCGGAAATGAAGAACCCGATGCTCATCAAGAATGGAATGATGGAACCGTTTGGCATATGAACGTCGCCCAAAGGTTCGGCGGCAGGAATTTTTCCGTTTCCTTCCATCTTTTCGATCCATAGTGGATCCAAACCGCGTACCAACGGCAACTGAGCAAAGTTGTAGTATGGCGCAGGCGATGAAACTGCCCACTCAAGCGTACGGCCGTCCCATGGATCGGCTGCAGCTTTTTCACCAAATGCAGATACGATAATGTTGATGACGAAGATGATCGCACCTACACCCATCAAAAATGCACCGATTGTGCTGATCAAGTTTCCTAAGTCCAAGCTTTGATCTTCCAAGAACACCCAGTAACGACGTGGCATTCCCATTAAACCTAACAAGTGCTGTACGAAGAATGTCAAGTGCACTCCGATAAAGAACGGCCAGAACGTCAATTTACCCAACGTTTCATTCAATACGCGGCCGAACATTTTTGGCCACCAGTAATGCAACGCGGCAAATATTCCGAACACGGAACCTCCAACAATGACGTAGTGGAAGTGTCCGACTACGAAATATGAGTCGTGATATTGATAGTCAGCTACGTTGGAACCGAGCATGACGCCGGTCATACCACCGATGGTAAACGTTGGAATGAATCCAAGCGCCCATAACATCGCGGAATTGATCGTCACTTGACCGCCCCACATCGTAAGGAGCCAGTTGAATATTTTAATTCCTGTCGGTACGGCAATTGCCATCGTTCCAACCGCGAAGATAGCGTTCGCTACTGGACCCAATCCAACAGTGAACATGTGGTGCGCCCAGACCATGAATCCTAAAAACGCAATCAACATCGTTGCGAAGACCATTGCAGTATAACCGAACAAACGTTTTCTTGAGAACGTTGCAAATATTTCACTAAAGACACCGAACATCGGCAGAATCAAAATGTAAACTTCAGGGTGTCCGAAAATCCAGAACAAGTGTTGATAAATGACTTGGTTACCGCCTAAAGCCACGTTAAAGAACGCTGTACCGAACATACGGTCAAACATCAACAAGAACAAGTTGATCGTCAATGGAGGGAACGCGAACAAGATCAATACGCTGGTTACAAACGTCGTCCAAGTGAACAACGGCATTCTCATGTATGTCATGCCAGGTGCGCGCATCGTGACGATTGTCGCGATGAAGTTGATCCCTGTCATCAATGTACCGGCACCGGCAATCTGCAATCCAGCGATGTAATAGTCAATTCCATGACCCGAACTGTCCATCGACAATGAAGCGTACGATGTCCAACCTGCATCCGGCGCGCCGCCGAAAAGGAAACTCAAGTTGAGCAATAATCCGCCAAAGAAGAAGAGCCAGAAACTAAGTGCGTTCAAAAACGGAAACGCTACGTCCCGCGCTCCTATCTGCAGGGGCATGATTGCGTTCATCAATCCAACGATGATCGGCATCGCCGCGAGGAAAATCATCGTCGTCCCATGCATCGTTATCATTTCATTGTAAAACCCTGCGCTGATAAAGTCGTTTTCCGGCTTGATCAATTGAATACGGATAATGAGCGCTTCAATACCGCCGAGGATGAAGAAAAATCCTCCGCCGGCCAAATATAGATGCGCGATCTTTTTATGGTCTACTGTCGTTAAATAATCCCAAATGAACTCCCAAAAGCTACGCTTAGCAGCAGCTGTAGTAGCCACGTTAAAAACCTCCTAATCAAAAATTTTTGTAAAACCCCATGCTGACTATTCTTTGCTTGCAGCTGTCACTTCAGACGGGCTCAATTGCATCAAATATGCCGAAATTTTTTCGATCTCTTCGTCTGATAGTTCTGGATAAGCGCCTGTCATTTTGTTTCCAGGTTTTACAGATTCAGGGTCCTTCAACCACTTGTAAAGATTTTCTTCCGTCGGATGTAAAATTCCGGCAATGCGTGAACGGTCAGCAAATTGCGTCAAATCTGGACCAATCGGTTTTTGGCCAGGGACGAAATTCTGCGAATCCGTTGCGTGACAAGCTACACAACCTTTTTCTTCAAACAAGTCTCTTCCTTCAGCTGCGACAGCGTCCAGCTCCAATTCTTGCGAGTTGAAGCTTTTCATGTCGTTTACCCATTGTTCATATTCTTCTTCGCTGACAACGACGACTTTAAAGTCCATGAGTGAGTGTGATGGTCCGCACAACTCAGCACATTTACCGAAATAAACGCCTTCTTCATACGCTTGGATGAACATCGTATTGACGTTTTCTGGGTTGACGTCTAGTTTTCCGGAAATGCTTGGCACCCAGAATGAATGGAGTACGTCGTTGGAAATCAAGTTAACATACACTTTTTTGTTCACTGGGATGTACATGTCTTGGCTCGTGGCAATTTCTTCGTTCTCATATTCAAAATGCCACCAATATTGATACCCTGTGACATTGATATTAATATGTTCATCTTTGTCGGATGTATCCGCCAACTGGAAGGTTGCCACCACCGTCGGAACTGCCATGATGCCGACCAAAATGATCGGGATGATCGTCCAGATCGCTTCCAACGTCTTGCTTCCTTCCACTTGTGGAACATTTTTAAGCGGTTCGCCTTTTTTCCTTCTGAATCGAACTAGGACGATGATCAATAATATGATGACGACTAAAAAGACTGAGGTCATGACGATCGTTGTCAACAAAATGAGCTTCAAAGACACTTCCGCGCCGTAACCTTTAGGATCAAGCGCCGTCAAATTTTCCCGTCCACATGCGGAAAGGACGAGCGCGACGATCCCGAACAAGACGAGCGCACGAAACTTGCTTAACCAATCCTTCATAAAAATACCTCTCTTTCTGAAAATAAAATGTGTCAATCAAAGATAGCGACATCACAAAGCGAAAGTAAAACATCTTTAAAACGTTGTCATATACCCCCACGACCATATGAACTGCAAATCTTGCTTCCGGGTGATTGAAATCGAGAAAACTACAGCCAAAAGCAAACGGTCAACTAAATCAACAATATGTATAACGAATCGATAAGTCCATATGAAATGTAAAAATTAGCAATGATTGGAAAACTGGTGCGTCCTTTCTCTTGACATCCCCCTTCCAAGACAAAAGTGATCATCCAGCTCACCTATTATGAAACCGAAACATTTGATTATTTCGATGAACCTATTTTTATAACGCGAGCTTTACTAAAGATTATATCAAAAAAATAGTTTATTACAAATGATAGTACATGACAGCAAATATCGATATTAAAATTTTGTCCATATTTCATCAAATTGTCACAATTCGCCGTCCTCCCAGCGTGATTGTTTTTTAAACTTATTTAATTACTAAGTATCTTTGACAAATATGTGAATGGAAACGATAATTATTTTAAATTGATAAAATTTTATATTATGATATAGACAGTGCCAGTTTACTTTTTCAAAAATGTTTGTATCGTTAGCAACAAATGAGGTGAATATACATGATTCGGACAATCAAATGGCTTTCCGTCGTTTCATCGATCGGGATGGTGTTCATATTGTTGGGCGGCGCATTGGTGACGAAAACTGGTTCGGAAGACGGCTGCGGGAACAGTTGGCCGCTCTGCCACGGGCAATTGTTTCCTACCGACGTATCGCCTGAATTGTTGATCGAATACAGCCACCGATTAGTTTCGACCGTCATCGGCGCAACGATATTGTTGTTAGTCGTTTTGGCGTGGATTTACTTGAGCCATAACCGCGAAGTGAAATTCCTATCCGCGGCATCATTATTTTTTATCATTGTACAAGGCTTGATCGGAGCGGCTGCCGTCGTATGGGGCCAATCCGACTTTGTGCTTGCACTGCACTTCGGCATTTCGCTCATTTCGTTCGCCACTGTCTTTTTGCTGACGCTCCTTATCTTTGAAATGGACCGAAAGCTCGATACGCGAAATTTGTTTATTAAAAAGAAAGACCGCATTCATTTATACGCCTTGTCCGTCTACACGTTGGTCGTCGTTTACACAGGGGCGTTAGTGCGCCACGTCAATGCGAATCTCGTATGCGGCAGCTGGCCGTTTTGCTCGAACGAAAATCCTTTTGCCTTCAGCGATTACAATTTCCACCAATGGGTGCAGATGAGCCACCGGATGTTGGCGGGAATCTTGTTTATCTGGACGCTCGTCATCATGGTCAAAATGATAAAACGTTACAAAGCGCATCGCATCGTTACGTTCGGCTTCGCCAGCGCGTTTTTGTTGATTACGTTGCAAGTTCTGTTCGGCGCATTGATCATCTTTACGCAATTGAACATTTGGGTTTCCTTATTCCATGCATTTTTCATCTCCCTTTATTTCGGTATCGTCAGTTATTTCGTGTTGCTCGCATCGCGCAGTTATCGCATGGAAAAGGCGGAGCAAAAGGAAAGCGAATATTACGTGCCGGTTGAAAATGAACCGAAGACGAAATTCAGTTAAAATAAAAGGCTGCCGATAAGGCAAGCCTTTTTATATTTGTTGGAAAATTATTTATTCAACCATAAGTTCCATGGATATGTATCCGCTGGAGACGACGTTACGGTGATTTCGGTTTTTTTTACGGGATGGATGAACGACAACATGTGTGACCACAAAGCGATTTGCTCTCCCGGTTTATTCACGTGTGCGCCATATTTTTGGTCTCCATACAACGGATGGCCCATTTCGCTCAATTGCACACGAATTTGATGCGATCGCCCCGTTTCCAACTCCACTTTGAGAAACGTTAAACCGTCTTTCCGACCAAGCACTTCGTAATGCAAAATCGCCTCTTTCGCCCCTTTTTCACCCGAGGCCGCCGTATAAACGATATTTTTCTTTCGATCTTTTATCAAATAATCGATTAACGTATCGCTGTCATTTTTGACATGGCCGCGGACGACCGCCAAGTAGATCCGTTTCATTTTCCTCAACCTTAACAAGTTCGCCATGCGGGAAGCCGCCTTGGAAGTTTTTGCAAATACGATCGCGCCACCGACAGGCCGATCCAGCCGGTGGACTAAAGCCAAATAGACATTCCCTGGTTTGTTGTAACGGACTTTTATATCTTCTTTTAAGAGGGTAAGAAGGTCCTTATCCCCCGATTCGTCTCCCTGTACAGGAATGTTCACCGGCTTCTCGACGATGAGTAAATGGTTGTCTTCATATAAAATCGGTATTTTCATCGAATACTCCTTCGTCCGTTTGATAAAAAAAGGGTGAAGCAACTTCACCCTTTAATACGATATTATTCAAATTCGAGCAATAAATCATTCGTTTCGATCGCCGTTCCTTCAGATACGTGGATTTTCTTAATGACCCCTTTAAACGGCGCTTGGATCGTCGTTTCCATTTTCATTGCTTCCGTAATTAACAAATGGTCGCCGCGTTCGACTTTGTCGCCTTCTTTGCATAAAATTTTCGTAACCGTTCCCGGCATCGTTGCCCCGATATGTTTGGAGTTCTCAGGGTCGGCTTTCGGAAGCGATACGACATCCGATTTGATGTTCTTATCGCGGATGATGATTTCCCTCAGCTGACCGTTCATTTCGAAATAGACGACGCGAGTCCCATCTGAACGCGGTTCGGAGATTGAAACGAGCTCGATGAACAACGTTTTACCACGTTCGATTTCGACCTCGATTTTTTCACCCAAACGCATGCCGTAAAAGTACGTCGGCGTATCGAGGACGGAAACGTCGTAATAATCTTTCGTGAAGTTTTGGTAAGTCATATACACATCTGGATAAAGCGCATACGAAATGACATCGAAACTCGTGATTTCTCTGCCCAATTTTTTGTACAATTCTTTCTTCAATTCTTCAAAATCGACCGGCTCGAGCAACGCGCCTGGACGACCTTCGATCTTTTCTCTGCCTTTTAAGATGATTTCCTGCAATTTTTCCGGAAATCCGCCGTAAGGTTGTCCGATTTCGCCGCGGAAAAATTCAATGACCGATTGTGGAAAATCGATAAATTGGCCTTTTTCATAAATGTCTTCCACCGTAAGATCGTTTTGTACCATGAACAAGGCCATATCGCCGACGACTTTTGACGAAGGCGTCACTTTTACGATATCGCCAAACATGTCGTTTACCGTCCGGTACATGCGCACCACTTCGTCCCAGCGGTCGCCCAATCCGACGGCTTTCGCTTGTTGTTGCAAGTTGCTGTACTGCCCGCCAGGCATTTCGTGGAAGTATACTTGTGGATGCGGCGAATTCATCCCGCTTTCGAAATCTTGATAGTATGGGCGGACGCTTTCCCAATAACGGGATAGCTCATCGTAGTTGTCGACGTCAATATCCGGTTGTTTGTCGGTGCCTTCAAGCGCATGGTACAACGATTGCGCGCTCGGTTGTGAAGTCGAGCCAGCCATGGCGCCTACGGCCACGTCGACGATATCGACGCCTGCATCGATCGCGCGGGCATACATATAAATTCCGTTTCCGCTCGTATCGTGCGTATGCAAATGAATCGGGATGTCGACGACTTCTTTCAAGCTCGTGATCAATTGGTATGCCGCTTCCGGCTTCAACAATCCGGCCATGTCTTTGATGCCTAAAATGTGGGCCCCCGATTTTTCCAATTCTTTTGCCAAATTGATGTAATAAGATAAATCGTACTTTTCTCTGCCCCGATCCAAAATATTTCCGGTGTAACAGATGGATGCTTCCACAATCTTATTGTTTTCTCTTACCGCTTCAATCGCCGGGATCATCCCTTCGAGCCAGTTCAAACTGTCGAAGATGCGGAAGACGTCGATTCCAGCTTTCGCGCTTTCAGATACGAACATTTCGATGACGTTATCCGGATAGTTTTTGTAGCCTACAGCGTTGCTTGCCCTTAACAACATTTGGAATAAAATGTTCGGCATCTTCTGCCGCAGTGTGATGAGCCGTTCCCATGGATCCTCGCGCAAGAAACGGTAAGCGACATCGAACGTCGCACCGCCCCACATTTCAACCGAGAACAAATTCGGCAAAAGTCTTGCGGTCGGTTCAGCGATTTGCACCAAATCTTTCGTGCGGACACGGGTGGCAAGTAGCGATTGATGCGCATCGCGGAACGTCGTATCCGTCAACAACACTTTTTTCTGTTCTTTGACCCATTTCGCTACGTACTCCGGACCATGTTCGTCGAGCAATTGCTTCGTGCCGCGCGGAAACGGCGCTTTCATATCGACTTGCGGTACGTAAATCGGTTCGAATGTCGGTTTTTTCTTTTTCGGTACGCCGTCGACGCCGTTTACGGTCATATCCGCGATGTACGTCAACAATTTCGTTCCGCGGTCGCGGCGTTTCGGGAATTTGAACAACTCAGGCGTTTCATCGATGAATTTCGTGCTATAATCACCTTTAATGAATTTTTCATGCAAAATGACATTTTTCAAAAACGGTATATTCGTCTTGATGCCACGGATGCGGAATTCATCCAAATTGCGCGCCATCTTTTGCGCCGCTTGCTCGAACGTCATCGCCCAAGTGGAGACTTTGACGAGCAATGAATCGTAGTACGGTGAAATGACAGCACCTTGATAGCAGTTTCCTTCATCCAAACGGATGCCGAATCCCCCGCTGGAACGATAGACCATGATGCGGCCCGTATCCGGCATGAAATCGTTTAACGGATCTTCCGTCGTAATTCGCGATTGAATCGCATAACCTCTTGTTTTGATTTCTTCTTGCTTCGGAATGCCGATCACTTCGCCGTGAAGCGGTTCGCCTTCAGCGACGCGGATTTGCGTTTGCACGATATCGATTCCTGTGATCATTTCCGTGATCGTATGCTCGACTTGGATGCGCGGATTTACTTCAATGAAGTAAAAATCGTCTCCCGTGACCAAAAACTCAACTGTACCCGCATTCACATAACCGACATTTTTCATCAACTTGACGGCAGCATCGGTAATGCGCTTTCTTAAGTCGTCAGAGATGCCCAAACTTGGCGCTACTTCAATCACTTTTTGATGCCTGCGTTGAATTGAACAGTCCCTTTCGTATAGATGGACGATGTTGCCGTATTCGTCCCCGATGATTTGCACTTCGATATGTTTCGGGTTTTCGATGAATTTTTCCACATAAATTTCATCGTTTCCAAATGCCTTTTGCGCTTCGGATCTTGCCCGATCATATGCATCGGTCAGTTCGCCTTCATGATGGACAATGCGCATGCCACGTCCACCACCGCCAAGGGAAGCTTTAATGATGATCGGATACCCTGCCTCTTCGGCGAATTGGCGTACTTCCGAAAGCGACGAAACCGGACCGTCCGTGCCTGGAATGATCGGCAAACCCGCTTCAATCGCTTGTGTTTTCGCTTTCACTTTGTCGCCGAACATTTCCAAATGTTTGCTTGTCGGTCCAACGAAAATGATGCCTTCTTCTTCACAACGTTTGGCAAATTCAATATTTTCAGATAAAAATCCGTAACCTGGGTGGATGGCGTCTGCGCCGACATTTTTGGCCAATTCGATGATTCCTTCAATGTCCAAATACGCTTCAATCGGCCCTTTCCCCTCACCGACCAAGTAAGATTCATCCGCTTTGTAGCGGTGAAGGGCGCCGGAATCTTCTTTCGAATAAATCGCCACCGTGTCGATGCCGAGTTCCGTACATGCACGAAAAATGCGGATGGCGATTTCGCCACGGTTCGCTACGAGTAATTTGTTGATCTTTCTTTTCTTTAACTTGACCATCTCGTTCCACTCCTATGTTTAAAATCATGTAATGGATTCGTTTCGATGACTTTCGGTTTATTCATTTCCAATTTCGCATGCCGTGCGACATTGTTTAGGATACCCATCGAAGTCATCAAAACGAGCAAGGATGACCCCCCATAACTGACAAAAGGCAATGTTACCCCGGTAATCGGCAAAATGCCGTTAATGGCGCCTAAATTGACAGTCGCTTGGATGCCTACCATCGAAGAAATGCCGACGGCAAGCAGCGTGCCGAAGCTGTCTTGGCATTTTTTGGCAAAGTACAGTCCTCTCAATGTAATCAACAATAAGAGACCTATCGTGATGATGACGCCGAACACGCCCAACTCTTCCACGATGATCGACATGATAAAATCGGTGTGGGCTCCCCATAAGTAGCCTAATTTTTGAATGCTTTGTCCCAATCCTTCTCCCGTAATCCCACCTCCGCTAATCGCTAAATAAGATTGTATTAAATGATAACCTGAAGCATCTGGATCTGCAAATGGATTGTACGCTCCGGTGATACGCGCAATCCGTTTTTCCGTCACCAAAAATGGGATGGCGATTAATATTATACCAACGGCAAACGTGCCGAGGAGAATGATATGCTTAAACCGAATCCCGGAACTTAAAATGATGAATAAGATGATTGCCAAAATGATCGCAGAAGTTCCAATATCAGGCTGCAAGACGATGAGACCGACCATCGCCATCGAGAGAACGATCGGCGGGAAAACGCCTTTTTTAAAATCTGCGATGTAACCTTGTTTTTTGGAATAAACAGAAGCCAAATAAATGATGATGACCAATTTGACGAATTCCGAAGGCTGCATGCTTATTCCGCCGATTAAAATGCTTCTTGTCGCATTATTTTCCGTCACGCCGAACAACAAGACGGATATGAGTGCCAAAAAAGCCACTCCAACAAGCGGAATGACGATCTTTTGATAAAAACGGTACGGAATGACAAGACAGATGGAAAAGGCAATCAAGCCCAACGTGAACCAAACGAGCTGTTTTTTCATGTAATATGTACTTTCCAAACCAGAAATTACCGTCGTCACCATGCTAGCACTGTAAATCATGACAATGCCGAAACCGGCAAGCAAGATGGGAGCGACAATTAACAAGAAATCATATCCATTTAGTTTGATTTTCATCATTACACACCTCGCACTGCTCATGAAAAAAAGCAGCTTTTGTAAAACGGTCCCCGTCCATTTACAGTTATGTACATATCTTACATGAAAAACAGTCGATTTTCAAAGCATTTTAAACATATCTTCATTGGGGCAAAAAGATGAAAAGAAAGACTTAAGGTTTACAAATCATTGACATATAAAAACACAAAAACTTTGCTAAAACGAATAGCAAAGTTTCCATTACACATCTTTTACCGTATTTTGAACCGTTTCATGAAGGATTGACAATTTATGCTCCAAATTATCCAACAATTTCTTCCCTTGTTCTTCGGTAATGAGCCCGAGCCGTTTGGCAAAATCGATTTCGCGGGACAACCCGAACATTTGCGTGTCCAAAACTTCTTCATACAATGGGCATTTAGGAGCCATTAAGTTATCTATTTGAACTTCGATTAACCTTAATATCTGTTCTGCGTCTTCTTTCAGAATCGCGTAGGCTTTCTCGCGTTGATCGGTCGTTATTTGAGGCATGATTTTCCCTCCACACAATGTAAATCTGAACCAATGCCATATATAAACAATTCGTTTTACAATCGTCGATATATTTGTCCTAAAATAATCTTATCTTTATCCACAATAAAAAGCAAGTTATCAAAGCTATTTGCCGAAAACTTTCAAGCGGTTTTATATTCAATTTTCATCTGTCGTGCTATAATGAACGGAGTTTGTTATTCTTATGAATGGATGGGCAACTTTATGACAAAGAGGTGGAGAAAACATGATCGTGCAAATCAAGGGCAATGTAAAATTCCCAATCACACTCGATCCATCTGTTTGGATTTTTGACGATCGTAAAATCAGATTGGAAGACGCTTTTGCCAATAAAACTTCTGAAAACGTCGAAAGTGAAGAAACAGACGCCAAAAAAATGGCTGAAATGTTCGAAAAAGACGTTCAATCCGGCGTAATTCCTCCTGGAAAGCAACCTGTAAAACGCATCGACAAAGAAAAAGTCTTGAGCGAATCGTATGTGATGCCATTGAAACCGTTTCTAAAAAGCGCTGAAATCAACGAAGGCGCCAAATCAGCCCGTCTCATCGCCGATGATGAAGAAATCATCATTTCGATAGAACAGTTGATGGATTCGTTGGCCCGTTTTTCCGATTCAGGAAAGCCGTTGAAAGATGACGGACCGATTCACATATATTTCGGTGATGGATCCAATCGTGAACAACCGTTTAAAGGAATCAAACAAATCATCATCGAGTAAAAAAAAGAAGCGATAACGATTCGCTTCTTTTTTATTTGTCATTTTTCCATTCCCGTGTATATTAACTACTTTTTTACCCACAATAAAATTGATGAAATCATCTTACATAAAGGAGAATGGAAAAATGAAAATCCGAACCGTGATCATCGCCTTGTTTTCAGCGATCATATTGCTGGGCTGCACGAACAATCAACAAGATGAAAATGCAAACACGGATGAGACGATTTACGAACAAACGAGTGATACGAGCGAATCGAACCGTAATCCCACAAACGAAGAAATCGCCAATCATTTGGCCGACATCGCCAAAAGCATACCGGACGTGGAAAATGCATTTGCCGTTGTAGCCGGTCCATATGCGGTCGTCGGCATTGATGTCGACAAATCGATTGAACGGGAACGAGTCGGCACAATCAAGTTTTCCGTGAGCGAAGCGCTCCGCGATGACAAATACGGGAAAACGGCCGTCGTCGTCGCCGATGCCGATGGAACAGAACGAATCCGTCGCATGGCAGAAAAAATAAGAAACGGCGAACCAATTCAAGGCATCGTCGATGAACTTGCCGAAATCGTCGCCCGTTACATGCCGATATTCCCGGTCGAAGAACAACATAACGACCAACCTGACAAGCAAAGGGACAAGATGGAGGAAATTGAAAACGAACCGCCTGAAGCACCATTTGATGAATAAAAAAAGAAGCGGAACTCCCGCTTCTTTTTTTGTTATTCGTGCATCAATTGATTGAAATATTGTACGCCAAATTGCGAACCTTCGGAAACCATTTTGTTATTTTCCAAATGCGTGACATCGACGCCGTCCATCTTCATTTGATCGGGTGCTCCGGCTTTTGCAAACGTATGTGCGAACGTTGTCTGTTTTTTGTTTTCCGTTCGTTGTTTCATCATGGAATAAAGGACGACAGACAACAGGCTGAAACCGATTGTAATAAATATGAATCGCATCTTCTCCTTGCCACCTTCATGAAATGTCTTTTCTATACTTTTCCCAAAAGCGACATTTTCATTCCTTAGGCGGCGATTAAACTTCTTCTTTCGCATTATTCGCTTCATTGCGCGCTTTTCGTTCACGATATAAGCGGTAACGATAAATGGCCAATACGATTGAAGTGATGATCAACGTTTCGGTGATCGGCAAGCCAAGCAAGTTGAAAATGGAGACGATGTACATTCCAATCAACAACATCGCATAAACGAATATCGATTTTAAAAGCGGCAATTTTCGCGCAAAGCCCAATTTATACGCAATGGCGCCAAAAATGACATTCAATATGTAAAAACTGATGAACAAATGGTCTTCCCCGATCCATTGTACTATCAAGTTGTAAATCATTGCTCCGTCCAAATCGATCTTCTCCCTAATTTCAAAAGTGTAAATTTCATTTATCACCATCATACTAAAAATTAAAGATAAATGCCATTTTAGAATTATCGTTTGTTTTTTCCCCGAAGTGATATATACTTACTAATATATAAAGATTGAGGTGTGAGTGATGAAAGAAATCGATGTGCCAATGCTCGTATTGGCGATTTTGGTCATTTCCATGTTCGTTTTGTCGGGTATCACCATCTACTACGCCAACTTTTGGTTGTTGGGCCTATTTTTATTGTTGGGATTCGGATTCATGGGTTTCGGTTTTCGTTTGAAACGAATGCGGGAAAAACAGTAAAAACAAGGGATTCCGTTTTGTGAATCCCTTGTTTGTCCCACGACCAGCGTTCATTTGCTTTTTTTGATGGCTCCGATCAAATATTTTTGCACAATTTTTTCGTGAATGTCAGGATGTGCTGTGACGACGGAGCTTCTTTCCAAGACACCGATCTCTTTCCCTTCGATGTCGGTGATGATGCCGCCGACTTCTTCGACGATGACTTTGCCCGCCGCAATATCCCAAGGTTCGAGCGACATCGTAATGTAAGCATCGAGCACTCCTTCCGCCACACGGGCGATGTCCAGCGAGGCTGAACCGTAGGAACGTACACCACGGACATCATGCACGAGTCGCTGCATCACTTTTTCATCGACATAATCATTTTCCATCAGCCACCGATGACTGAAACAGATGATCGATTCGTTCAATGTCAACTTCGTCTCTTTGAGCGGTGCCAGTTTCTTGTTGTTTTTGTATGCGCCATTTCCTCGTAACGCGCTGTACAAATTGTTGTTCATGACATCGTAGATGATTCCGATTTCACCAACACCTTGATGATAAACACCGAGGGAGATGGCGAAATTTTGCTTCTGATGGACGAAATTCATCGTCCCATCGATCGGGTCGATGATCCATACAGTGTCCATCTTGTTGATGTCACTGTCGCCGTAGCCTTCTTCCCCTAGCAACAGATGGTCTTGGTAAAACGTTTTAATTTTCTTAGCAAAAAAAAATTCAACCGCTCGATCCATTTCGGTGACTAAATCTTTCGGATTCGATTTTGTCGAAACAGTCCACGGATCGTTTATTTTATCGCGAATGATCGCGCCGGCATCCAATACCCAAGCTCTTATTCGATTGAACAAAATTTCACGTTCGATTTGATCCATCCCCATTAATCGTTGAGCCCCCATCAGTTCCAAAACGATTGTTCAGCCAAATACGATTTCTGTTTTCTACTAGGTTCATTGTAACAAATATTAGTTGAATAATCATTATTTGTTAACTTTTTCACGATTGAAACTTCATATCGCGTCAACTATATTTTCGGCAAAAAATTCGCTTTCTTAATCACCGAAACCATATACACTTGAAAGATGGATAGTCGATTGCTTTATCACGAACCTCATTGCTTCCGGATCCATTCGGCTTCAATGAAACGGATCACGATAAACAGTCCCGTAAAATTGGTGTTGAACTTACAACATGAACCATGCTTTGCACTAACAGTTTTTGAAAAATTTTCATTAATTATCTGTCCATTTGCCAAATAAATAGTATATAATGAAGTTAATGAAGTTTATAGGGTGTAATAATAAAGGAGGAGTCCCAAAATGAATTATGAAAACATTGTCATCGCCATTGATGGGTCGAAAGCGTCCGAAAAAGCCTTCAACAAAGCCGTCGACATTGCAAAAGCAACAAATGCAAAACTTGTCTTGACGCACATCGTCGATACGAGAACGTTCGCAACGGCCGAAGTTTACGACAAATCCTTATCTGAACGGGCTGAAAAATACGCGCGCGATTTATTGAACGAGTACGTTGAAAACGCTAAAGAAGCCGGGGTTGAAAACGTCGAGTCCGTATTGAAATACGGCTCACCAAAAGTGGCCATCGCCAAAGAAGTCGCCCCGGAATATGACGCGGACTTGATCGTCGTTGGTGCGACAGGTCTTAATGCCGTCGAAAGATTTTTAATCGGAAGCGTCTCTGAAAGTGTGGCGCGTTACGCGAAATGCGACGTGCTCATCGTCCGCTGAAATCATCCAATTTAATCAGAAACACCACAACGGATTTGCTCGAATCGACTAGAGACTAATACCCGTACCGTCGTGGTGTTTTTTTCTTTATCAAGCCAAATTTTCCGCCTCTTCCTTGAACCATTCGTTTATTTGGGCCAAAATGTTCTCCATTTTCGGCGTATCTTTTAACGAAGGCAACATGACGAGAAGCGGTTGTTTGACGTTTTTCGTATGTTCCCCTCTTTTACGCAAGACAAAGATGCTCTTTTTCATTTCTTTTTTCTTAAACGTCGAATCCGACAATTGAAACAACCCGACAATATGGGCATTGTCATGTAAAAACTGGTTCAGCTTTTTCGCCTGGTCGCTCGTAAACAAAAACTCTGGTATTAAAAAGATCAAATACCCGCCCGGTTTCGTATAGATGAGGCTTTGTTCGATGAATAGATGATGTGCGTACGAATGGCCTTCATCCGCCTTCAATTGAAACTTTTCCGCTCGCTCTTTGTCCGGGTAATAACCGACCGGAAGATCGGAAATGACGATATCGACCGGATCCAACAGCAACGGGCGTAAACTATCCTGATGGAAATATTCAATTTCTTGTTCCAAAATGTTTGCGACCATCACCGAGATATTGAGCAGGGTCGAATCGATTTCGCTCGCATACGCGCTAACCGGGTGTTTCAACAGGTTTAACACGGTGTGCAGCAAATTCCCCGTTCCACTTGCAGGGTTGAACAAGCGCAAATGCTTCTTTTCGTCGGGAACCAATTTTTGGATCAAATAACCGACGAACAAGGCGATCGACTCGGGCGTCATTTGATGGTTCCGGTTCGCTTCTTTTTTCATGCCTTTTAATAACGCCATCTGAATGGCGCGATGGATGTCTTGTTTCGTATGTTCTTCGGCAAACAGATTGTCGCTGAAATCTTGCAACGCCTGCAAAAACGATTCCGAAAACGCTTCCTCTTCGTCTTCGGCCCCGAAATATGCAAGCCTCAACACATACGCTAAACTATCCAAATATAGTTCATCTTTTTCTTTGACCACTGTTTCAATCAGTCCATCCAGCTTGTGAAACAAATCGACCACTATTGATTCACTCATCGTATCGTCTCCAATTCCGCTAACATTTCCATTACTATTTTAACAGAAAGCAAAAAACTGACAACGGCCCTTTCGTGTTTTCCACGCTCAAACAATAAAAAGCATAATGTAATAGCCTACATTATGCCTTTTACAAATTCGTCTTACAATTCCACCCATTCATTGCGGATCGCCAACACAGCCGCTTGCGTGCGGTCTTTTACATCCAACTTGCGGAAGATGTTCGTCAAATGGTTTTTGACGGTTTTTTCGCTGATGTTCAACGCTTTGGCAATGCTGCTATTATCGTTGCCATTTACGAGCAATTGCAATATTTCACTTTCCCTTTTTGTGCAGACTACTTCTTTGTTTTGGCGATTGAGCCCTTTTTGTTTTCGGGCCGTTTGTTTCCCTTTCACCAATTCACGATAATCGTTGATGATTTCGCTTAAAACGTTCGGATGGATGAACAAACCACCCTCGATGACTGTTCGCACCGCCTGGATGAAATGGTTGAATGACATTTCTTGCAACAAAAAGCCGTGGTAGCCGGTCAAAATGATTTCTTTTATCTCGACTTCTTTCGACTCAGACGATATAACGATGACTTTTTGCCCGTCTTTTTTCATGTCCAACACTTTCTCTTTGATCAATTGGTGTTCTTTCGCCAATATATCGACATCGACGAGGAAAATGTCGACTTGTTCAATCGTCTCATCGTCCAGTTCGGAAAATAAATTTTCTGATGCGACGA
>JAAYTF010000041.1 GCA_012518125.1 Bacilli bacterium
AAAAACTGCCTATTCACTCTCCCTAAAAGCAGCGCCATGATGAAAGCAAGGAAAGCGCCGACCGCCCCCGCTTCCGTCGGAGTGAACAAACCGGTGAATATCCCACCGAATATTGCGGCCGCCATCATGCCGCCCATGATGAAAGCGATGATGTAACGCGATATCGGCGGTGTCTCCGCAACCGACATTGTTGCTTTTGCCGAACTTGGCTCTTTAATTTTTAGATAAAATAGCAAAATCACGGAAAAAACGAAAATCATCAACACTCCCGGAATGACCGAGGCGATGAACATTTCGCCGATCGGCACCCGCGCCGCCACTGCATAAATGATGGTCATGACGCTCGGGGGAATGATCGCCGAAAGCGTGGCCGCCACGGCGACGGTGGCTCCTGCCAAATTCTCGCTGTAGCCGCGCCTTTTCAATTCCGGCATCGTAATTTTCGCCATGGCCGCCGATGTCGCAGATGCAGAACCGGAAACAGCGCCCAACAATCCGCCAATGACAATCGTGATGACGCCCAATGTACCTTTTCTATTCCCGGAAAGCCTGTAAGCCAATCCGTACAAATCTTCCACAATCCTCGTCCCCAAGACAAATTGGGCCATTAAAATGTACAACGGAATGGTAGTCAACGAATAACTGGCCACTTGAGAAAAGGAATCACTCTGCAAAAAGCCTGTCAGCTGCTGCGTCCCGCCGATCAAAAAGATGCCCAATATTCCCAAAGATAGAAAAAGGGAGCTGATATATTGTCCGACGATCAACAGATATATCAATAAGAGAAAAGGAAGGAAAATGATCAAGTTTTCCAATGTCTGTCACCCCCTTGCAGGTTGAAAACCAACCTGAAAAAAAGATGGCGTATCATTGGACTCGTTTTAGAAAAGCGATAACGAGTCCAATGATACTATGCATCCATGATATATGTGGGAAGGAGTAAATTTACTCCAAATCCATGATTTCTTGCGGCACACTTCCGCCCGCTTCCACGATCAAATCTCTCCAGAGAAGCGCGATTTCTTTGCCGGCAAATCCTCTGTTCTCCAAATCTTCAATCCAGTTGATCCACGTATTGTAAATCGCTTTGTTGATTTTGTCTTGCACTTCCGGATCGAGCGTGCTAACATCCACGAGTTCGCCGCCTTTTTCTTCATATTCAGGCAAAATTTCCTCGACTTGTCCCATATAGACGTCCGGACCGGCATCAATCAAATTTTTCGCCTCTTCAACGAACAAGTTTTGCACATCTTCAGAGAATGAATCCCACACTTCTTGTCTGATGGCAAAGAATACCGGGAAGTGACCCAAACTCAAGCCGGTGACCGTATAATCCGTCTGTTCGACGACACCATATGGCGGCCAGTCAGGGATGTTCAGCATGACCCCATCAAGGGCGCCGCGGCTCAATCCATCATAGATTTCCGTCGCCGGCAACGCTACAGGCGTCAAACCCAATTCTTTGATGAACATTTCATGCACATTGGAGCTTGCGCGGATACGGACAGACTGTTTGAAGTTGTCCAGTTTGTCGAGCTTCACCCCTTTTGTGGAAATGACGTACGTTTCAGTCGGGTGAATCGGCAAGACGAATAAATCCTTGTCCGCAAATTCGAGTTCATAATACGTTTTTCCGTCGGCGATTTCCACATCGCTCTCCATCAATTTTTGCACCGCCTCAGCCGCAATGCGTGCATTCGATTCCAATAGCGGGAGAGCTACCACGCTCGAATAAGGGAAACGCTGCGGATCCAAGGTCGGGGATAAGACCATTTCGATATCGATCGACTTGGAATTCAACGCATCCAAAGATTCATCCGCCCCGAACAGCTCTCCTCCCGTAAAGATATCGAAAGAAACTTCATCCGTCTGTTCCATGACGTGCTCCAATAGCGGCAACGCAAACGTATCGACCGAACCATCCGTATTCGGATATCCGGTAGAGGCGACGTAAGTGGCTGTGGCACCGCCCCCGTCGTCTTTGCCGGCACTGTCATCCGACTTGCTTTCATTTGAAGAACCACATGCACTCAAAACCAGCAAAAGCGTCAAAAATATAAAAAATGGAAACTTCCTCACAATAAATTCCTCCTTTTTTTCATTCCTTTTTAATCTATGGAGAACTTCCCATGAAGCCGTATTTCGGCAGAACGGCGATGGCCGATCAACCCTTCATCATCCGATTGCCTGATGCAATGCGGGGCGAGTTGTTTCACCCCAGTGTAATCCACTTTCTGGTATGTGACCACTTTAAGGAACGTGCCGACCCAAACGCCCCCGGTATATTTGGCGGCGCCGTTTGTCGGCAAGATGTGATTCGTGCCGATCACTTTGTCCGAGAACACGACCGGAGAATTTTCCCCGATGAACAGCGAGCCGTAGTTGATGAATTCATCTTTGATTTCATAAGCATTCTCCGTCTGGACGTGCAAATGTTCCGGCGCAATTTCATTGGCCACTTGAATCGACTCTTCGATGCTTTCCGTGAGAATGATTTGGCCCCTTTTATTCCAAGCCGCCCTGGCAATTTCAGCCGTCGGCAACGTCGCCAATTGCTTTTCGATTTCATCCAACGCTTTATACGCCAACGTTTCGTCATCCGTCACCAAGACGACATGCGTTTCCACATCATGCTCCGCCTGTGCCAACAAGTCGGAAACGACGTACTCGACTTTGGCGGTTTTGTCAGCGACGACGAGCACTTCGCTCGGTCCGGCCAAAAGGTCGATCCCGACTTTGCCGTGCACTTGTCTTTTCGCTTCCGTCACAAAACGGTTCCCCGGACCCGTTATTTTGTAAACCGGTTTAATCGATTCCGTGCCGTAAGCCAATGCTGCGATCGCTTGTGCACCGCCCACCTTGAAGATTTCATCCGCTCCGGACAAGTGTGCGGCCACCAATACGGCAGGGTGAATGCTCCCATCTTTGGTCGGAGGCGTGCAAACCCGGATATGTGACACTCCTGCAACTTTGGCAGGAATGATCGCCATTTGCGCCGAAGATAAGAGCGGATATCTTCCTCCAGGGACATAGGCGCCGACGGACTCGATCGGGATGACTTTTTGCCCCAAAAACGCTCCAGGGATCATCTCTTTTTCAAATTCCGTCAACGTTTTCCTTTGCTCTTCGGCGAACGATTTGATCCGTTCAATCGAATACTTGATGTCTTCCAATGTCGTTGTGGAAATTCTCGACATCGCTTTTTCAATTTCTTCCTGCGATACGCGCAATTCATCCAATTCCACGCCGTCAAACTTCCGCGAATATTCCTTCAGTGCTTCGTCACCGTTTTTTCTGACATTGTTGATGATGTCTTTTACGGTCCTTTCTAGGTCATCCACCTCTTTCTGTTCGATGTTCGCCATTTGTTTGATGTATTTTGCCATCTCTCTACCCACCTTCTTCTATGATGTCACTTGTTATTCTTGCAAGTTTCATGCCAATTTATTAATCACCATGAATGTAAGCGTTTGACATCGAGGGTGAGTCAAAAATGAATCAAAAAAGAGAACCCTACCCATTTTTGGTGATTCATTTTTGGGTAGGGATGCCGTATTTGATGCATTTTCTACTGATCGTGCTCTGGCTTGATTTGAGCGCTTCCGCCACTTTTCGGGTGGAGCCCAATTTCTCCATATAATGGCGGATCAGTTTCTCTTCCATCTTGTTGACAAACTCTTTTAAACTTCTTTGTTCATCGTCTTCGAATTCTGGTTCTATATGAAACGGCTCAATCAACTCGGATGCATCAACCGCATCTTCATTTTTCAAAAACATGGATTTCAAGCTCGCATCGATGACTTTATCCTCGGACACGACCGCCAACCGTTCGATCGTGTTTTCCAATTCCCTTACATTGCCCGGCCAATCGTAGGATAATATCGCATCCAACAATTTCGGGGACATCACTTTGTTGAAATTGTATTTTTTATTGACCTCTTCCAGGAAATGAATCGTCAAATTCAAAATGTCTTCTTTTCTTTCCCGAAGCGGCGGTATATGAATCGGTACGACGGACAAGCGATAGTAAAGATCTTCCCGGAATTTCTTTTCTTTGACCAATTGTTCAAGGTCCTGGTTGGTTGCAGCGATGATTCTGGCGTCCGTATGCTTCAACTTTCTGCCGCCGACGCTGAAAAATGATTTGTTTTGGATCACTTGCAAAAGCTTTGACTGCATTTCCAGAGGCAGCTCGCTGATTTCATCCAAAAAGATGGTCCCACCTTCGGCCGCCTCAAGGATTCCTTTTTTTCCTGTCGATGATGCTCCAGTGAATGCCCCGGATTCATAGCCGAACAGTTCGGATTCAAATAGGGAAGGAGGAATGGAGGCGCAATTGACTTCGATGAATGGCCCGTTTTTCCGGTTGCTTTTATCGTGGACCAATCTGGCCATCTTCGTTTTTCCAACCCCGGATTCGCCCAGCAAAAGAACGGTGGAATCGACTTGCGCGACGCGATCGATGATATTGAGCACATTGTTCATTTTTTCGCTTTTTGCAATGATGCCATCCCATGAATTTCGTTTTTCCTTCAACAACTTTTCCAGTTTCATGTTGTATTCTTCGATGTCCTTTTCCATTTCCTTCACTTTTTGTCTTAACAACAGCAATTCGGTGATATCCCTGGAATTGGAAATGACTCGGATCAATTCACCTTTCTCATTGAACACGGGCATAGACGTTACATGCAATTTCCGGTTATCGTATGTGGTTTGGATCAAGCTGACCGGTTTCTGCTCCTCGATTACTTTCAATGTTGCGGATGGATAAAACATTTTTTGTTCGACCATTTCCCTGACGTTTTTCCCGATCATTTCTTCTTCAATCAATCCGTAATGTTTATGCGCGATCGCATTTACCATCAAACAGACGCCATCGGCATCCGTGACGAAGATTTCATCCGAGTTTAACTGGAAAATCATCTTCAGTTCCCTGATTTCCTCTTTGAGCGTACGATTTTCTTCCTTCAATCGTTTGTTTTCCTCTTCAAGGAGCGTCAATTGTTTCTTCATATCGACTGGCATGATACTCCCTCCTTCATTGAAAATAATTCATGCGGCCTGTATGAAAATCCGATGACGGATGGTTTCAAATGCGTTCATGATTTTGGAAGCGTTCAATATTGAGGAAGCGCTCTCAACAAGCTGTTGCCCGCTTGAAAGCCCACATTCGCTTTCAAAAATAAAGTACTTCTGCACGACAATCGTCATAAGTATAGGTATAACCGCATCGGTATTTTGTCCCTATTTCTAAGCAGAATGATGGAGAGATGGTCCACTTGATTATAATAAGTGTATTACAACCGGCTTAAAAAGAACAGTATTTTATGAACGCTTTTCTTTCCAATTTTGTGAATATAAGGGGAATACAGCCGGGTGTATTCATGATACAATCATGCAAAGTTCAACCATCCGATAAAATAAAACCAGGAGTCGGTTCCTTCCGATTCCTGGTTATTTTTGCTTCATCATGAAAAAACATGTTATCCGAGAACAAATCGACATGAATTTAAGTTGACAGATAAGTTTTTCTCGCAATTTTTCTGCTGATGATCTTTTTTTCCAACGTTCTTCATTTTGACATTCATCTTCATATACGCTTACTCTTCTTGCATTCGACGATCATGTGTTGAAAAAACTAGCACACATTTCCACCCTTCTTGAACCATTTAATATTTCCATTTATTTGCCTAATCTTAGCTAACTTTCAATACCTTTTATTGTATGAAAGGATTGTCATCACTATACCTTGAATGATTCGCCATTATCTCACCCTTGAGTAAACAGAGAACATTTTAGTTCCAACACGACGTATATGGACTTTAACACAATTAAAGCCATCTAACACAACGAAAATTCGGTCATTATTACATATTATTGTTTCTTTGATTCTACTATAATACTACTTAAACAAATGCTTGGGAGTGGTCTAATGCTTTCTGGAAACATCCTTGCAAAACTGCAAGAAATAGTTGGACCCGAAAATGTCTCAATCAATCAAACCGATTTGTTGGCACATTCATATGATGCTACTCCTACTTTCCAATCTTTACCCGATGCAGTGGTGAAACCGAAAAATGCTGAGGAAATATCTGAAATATTAAAAATATGCAATGAACATAAAATCCCTGTGATCCCAAGAGGTTCCTGAACGAATTTAAGCGCAGGAACAACTCCCGTTTACGGGGGCATCGTGATTTTATTTACAAGGATGAATAAAATTCTTGAGATAGATTTGCAAAATTTGACGATGACCGTTCAACCGGGTGTATATACAAAAACCATTTACGAAGAGGCGGATAAGTTTAATCTTTTTTATCCCCCTGACCCAGGGTCGATGCATATCTCACAAATCGGCGGCAATATCAGTGAAAACTCCGGAGGATTGAGAGGTTTAAAATACGGTGTGACGAAAGACTATGTCCTTGGGCTGGAAGTGGTTCTGCCAAATGGCGACATCATTCATACAGGAGGAAAACTGGCAAAAGATGTCGCAGGATATAATCTAACCGACCTTTTCGTAGGTTCTGAAGGGACGTTGGGAATCATTACAAAAGCGATCTTAAGGCTTATACCAAAACCCGAAAAAAAGAAAACGATGCTAGCATTGTTCCACCATATGAATGATGCGGCTAAAGCCGTTTCTGCCATTATTGAAAACAGAATCATACCGGTGACCATGGAATTCCTTGACCAACCGACGGTCAAAGTCGTAGAAGATTATGCCAAAATCGGATTGCCGACGAATGCAAAAGCTATTCTCATCATTGAGCAAGATGGCTCGCCGGAGCAAGTGGAACGTGATATTGTGAAAATCTCCAACCTTTGTCGAGAAAATGGCGCCTTTGAACTGAAAATCGCGAAAACCGATCAAGAGGCTGAAACGTTGCTGACTGCAAGGAGGTCCGCTTTGACCGCTTTATCTCGTTTGAAGCCGACGACCATTTTGGAAGATGCCACCGTGCCCCGTTCAGAAATCGCCAATATGGTGAACGCCATCAATGAAATCGCCGAAAAATATGACTTGACCATTTGTACATTCGGCCATGCTGGTGATGGGAACTTGCATCCGACTTGCTTAACCGATGCAAGAGACGAGGAAGAAATGGCCCGTGTGGAAAAAGCTTTTGAAGAAATTTTCCACAAAGCCATCGAGTTGGGAGGAACCATTACAGGCGAGCACGGCGTAGGAAAAATGAAACTCCCTTATTTACATTTGAAAGTCGGCGAAGAAGGAATCAATGTAATGCGGCAAATTAAAAAAGCACTAGATCCAAACTTGATCATGAACCCAGGAAAAATTTTAGAATTCCCCGAAATTGAGGTGCTTAAATAATGAATCCAACAGAAAGTAAGCGCATACAACAGGCATTCAAAGAATTGATCGACTATGATGAGTTGATGAATTGCACCCGGTGCGGGTTTTGTTTGCCTAGTTGTCCGACTTATGCACATACAAATGATGAAGTCCACTCCCCACGAGGCAGAATCGCGTTGATGAAGGGTGTCATCGATGGATTCAGTGAACCGGATGACAATCTCAAACGTGCATTGGATATGTGCCTCGGTTGCCGCGGCTGTGAACCGGCTTGCCCATCAGGTGTGCAATTCGGCAAATTGTTGGAACAATCTCGTGAAGCCATCTATCAAAACAAAAAAGAATCTATTTTCGTGCGGCAGACGAAGAAATTCATTTTTCGTAGATTATTTCCGAATAAACTTCGCTTAATCCATGCAACAAGTCTAATCGGCCTTTATCAACGTACATCGATTCGGAAAATCGCATATAAAACGAAAGCCATTCGTCTGTTGCCATCCAGTCTTCGAGAAATGGAAAAAGCTTTGCCCGTCATGCCAACAAAAAAAGAAATGTTGAAGCGGCCAACACATGTAAAAACGAAAGAAAAACCAAAAGCAAGAGTCGCATTTTTTTCCGGCTGTTTAATGGACACTGTCTTTATGAAGACAAATGACGCCACCCTTAAATTATTACAATATGCCGGATGCGAGGTCACCATCCCGCAAAACCAGAACTGCTGTGGCGCACTTCATGGGCATAGCGGACAAATGCAACAGGCGAAAGAACTCGCCAAACAAAACATCATCGCCTTTGAAAAGTTGAATGTCGATTACATTATCACCAATGCCGGTGGTTGCGGTGCTTATTTATACGATTACATGCACTTGTTCAAAGACGACTATGAATGGAAGGAAAGAGCGGCAAAGTTTTCGAGTCAAATAAAAGATGTTACATCCATTTTATATGAATTGAAATTCCACCAAGGTCATTTGGCCCTTCCCCCACAAATGATTACGTATCAAGATTCATGTCACTTAAGAAACGGGCAACAGACTTACGAAGAACCTAGAAAACTGTTGCAAGCCATTGAAGGCGTCCAATACGTGGAAATGCCTCAAGCAAACAGTTGCTGTGGTTCCGCGGGAATTTATAATATCATCGAACATGACATGTCGATGAAAATCCTCGAAGCAAAGATGGAAAACGTAAAACGCACCGGAGCAAAAACGGTCGTCACATCAAATCCCGGATGTTTACTGCAAATGAACATGGGCATCAAAAGAGAAGGATTGGAAAACGAGTTGCGCACCGTTCATATCGTCGATTTACTGATTGAAGCATATGAATACGCGCATAGAAGAAAAAAGGCCATCGATTCACAAACATGAAAAAACACAATTTATAAATGTAAAAGCTGCTCACGTTAAGAACCTTTCAACAATGAGCAGCCTTTCTATTTTTTATTCATTTCCTGTCAACATCGCCACGCCCACTTGATTTTGTTTGTCAAAAATCCGTGCAACCATGGCTCCAATCGTTAAATTGACAATCATGTTCGCTACAGCGGGAACGGCAGCGATCGCACTGATATGGTCGCTCGCCAGCGTAGCAGATAATGCCGTGTTGCAAATGCCAGTATGAAATGTGATGGCGATGACATAATCAAACTTTACTTTCATCGTTTTTGCGACAAAATATCCGATGAACATAGGGGCGACAACTTGCAAAATCACAGCTAGGAAAATCAAAGGCAAATACTGCAAATTTTCTTGAAGCGTTGATTGAGCTTTTGAAACGACAGAAAAGACGACAAGCAACAAAGCGATTTGAGAAAAGATGGAAGTATAGGGTTTTACGATTGAAACTTGTTTTGGGAATTTCCATTGGACAAACAGCCCTAAAAACAACGGAACAAAGACAATGAACATGATGTTTGCAAACAATCCGACGGCATTGACATCAATCACCTTTCCGATTGTAAATGACGCAATGGAAGGTGTCATGAGCGGCGAAACAATCGTATCCAACGTTGCCATCGTAATGCTTAACGCAACTTCTCCGCCCGCTATGAATGTATATAAGTTTGCCGCTGTCCCACTTGGTACGATTCCAGATAAAATCACGCCTGCGGCAAGTTCGGGACTGTTTTTAAAAAATATAAAAGCGATCATGAAGGAAAATCCGACTGTAATCGTCCATTTAAGAAAAAAGCCGATGAATGCGTATTTCGGATTTTTTATGACGGGCAAAATTTGTTCTGTCGATAATGTTATACCCATGAAAAAGAAGATCAATCCTAAAAACAGCCCTGTTAAATCTTGTAAACGCATAAAGTAATGAGGCCATGCGTAGGCAATGAATGAACAGACGACGATGAATACGGCTAAGTATTTTGTGACGATCGACATGACTGTATGAACGAACTTCAATGTTTGCTCTCCTTATTCTTTTAATGACAAACAGAATCGAATCCCTTTTTTGGACGGGATTCGATGTTGAGACTTCTCCTCTTATATTATACACGTTCAAAAATATATGCTTGCTCTTTTATTTCCCGCAGTTTAACTTTGTCACCAATTTCAACTTTGTGTTCTAAATGCACCGTCACTTTTAAGCGGTCCGTCAATTGAACCAACGCTACATGATAAGGCGCCTTATCTTGCCATTCGATCGGCGGTACATGAATGGTCGTATAGCTGAATACTTCCCCTTCATCAGGGGCTTCAAATTCCTTGATCTGACGTCCACCACATTTCGGACAAAACGCCGGATTCGTAATCGTTTCAAATTTACATGTTTCACACTGATATGCTTTCATCACTAGCCCAACCTTTCTAAAATATGAACCGTTGAATAGGCTCCTGTTCCACCTAGATTTTGCGCCAAACCAATTCTTGCACCTTCCACTTGATTCGGCGCAATGCCGCGCAATTGTTGAACAATTTGATAAATTTGCGCGATTCCCGTTGCGCCAATGGGATGTCCCCTTGACAGCAATCCTCCGCTTGTATTGATCGGCACATCTCCATCAGGTTTTGTGCGGCCTTCCGCCACAGCTTCAAATCCTTTGCCCCTTTCAAAGAATCCCAACGATTCGGATGCGACGATTTCAGTGATGGAAAAACAGTCGTGAATTTCGACAACATCGATATCTTCCGGACCGAGACCGGCTTTTTCGAAAGCTAACTCACCTGATCTTTTCACGGCATTCAATGTGAGCAAGTCCTCGATATTTTGCATTTGCGTTGGTCCAGAGGCTTGGGCGCTTGCCAAAATTCGGATATCCGTTTCATGCTTCGTTAATACGACGGCCGCTGCTCCATCTGTGGTCGGTGAACAATCAAACAATCCTAATGGTTCCGTGATCATTTTCGCATTCATGATTTCGTCCAAATCGGCCGGCTCTCGAAACTGCGCCAAAGGATTATTTACCGCATTTTCCCGGTTTTTCAACGCAATCATGGCCAAATGTTCTTTCGTAGCACCCGTTTCATGCATATATCGATTGGCTACGACGCCGAAAAATCCCGGAAACGTGAGACCTGCATATTTTTCATTCGACTGATTATCCATCCCCGTATTTAATAGACTCGTAATCTCGGCAGTCGGTATTTGCTTCATTTTCTCGCCGCCAACTGCCAAAACCGTTTCATATTCGCCGCTTAAAATCCCCAAATACGCTTGACGAAAGGCGATACCACCAGAAGCGCATGCACCTTCCACTTTGGCGGAAGGTACATCGCCCAAACCCAATTCATTGGCAACCAGTGCACCTAGGATTTCTTGTTTATAGGCGATCCCACCCATATAGTTGCCGACAAAAATTGCATCGACTCTTGGATTCCCCGCATCTTCAAGCGCTTTGGATGCCGCTTCGACGAGCAGATCTTTCAATGTTCGATCCTGCAATTTGCCGAACCGCGTCATCCCTATACCGCTTACATAAATATCCATCATCTCACCCCTTGCGCATAAAGTTTAACAAGCTCTTTCTTCAAAATTTTTCCGTATGCATTTTTCGGCAATCGATCTGTGATGATCACTTCTCTTGGCTTTTTATAACTTGCCAAGTGGTTTTTCGATAATTCAATCAGTTCCTCTTCTTTCACTTCTACCGTTCCATTCGGCACGACGTATGCAACGACCGACTCGCCCCACTTTTCATCAGGCACGCCAACGACAGCCACTTCTTTTACACCTTTATGCTTGCTTAACACCTCTTCCACTTCACGTGGATAAATATTGGCCCCTCCCGAAATAATGACTTCCTTGATTCGGTCGACAATATACAAGTAACCATTTTCATCGACATATCCCAAATCTCCTGTACGCAACCATCCATCTACAATCGTCTCTTTTGTCGCTTTTTCATTTTTCCAATATCCTTTCATCACCAAGGA
>JAAYTF010000042.1 GCA_012518125.1 Bacilli bacterium
ATCGGATGATTTTGGAAGAAATCTCTTCTAGACGATAACTGGTGTTACCGATATGGACTTTCTCGTCCGTCCCCATCAACAGTATCACTTCCAACACGGTGCGATCCGGATAGGATGCCGCGCTCATTTTCGCTTGACGGCCGATGATCTCCTCACCATTCGGTTTCACTTGGAAAACGGAAGGCGTCGTCCGTTCATGTTGAACATTCGGAATGATCTTAACTTCTCCATTACGATAAACTGCGACGGCTGAATTTTTCGTCCCTAAGTCGATGCCGACGATTGCCACTTATCGTTTCTCCTCCGGCACGGTATACACGAGTGCATGTTGGATAATCTCATCTGAATCTTTACACTTGATAGCGCGGCGGGAAACGATGGCGAACGTATGCGGCGGCAGCGTTTCAACTTTTACGTGTTGCGCCGACCCGAATGATTCCATATACGTCCCGTCGATTTCTTTTCCATAAACCTGAATTTCCTCGATGCCGACTGATTCGATCTGTTTGATCGTCAATTCCGCCACTTTTTCCAATTGTTCCACAACGAGTTCGTTCTCGCCGGTGTTGCGATAAGCGGCTGCGATTTGATCGATCGTATTGATCGGATAAATCAACGATTCCAATATTTTCGCATCGTACGTTTTGATCGGTTTCCGTTCTTCTTCAAGCTCGTCGATTCGTTGTTTCAATTTTTCATTTTCTTCTTCCAGCTGTTCGAGCTTCACCGTCAACGCTTCCTTTTCGCGCATGAATGTTTCAAGTTTTGTTTTCAATGTTTCATTTTCCTTTTCCAACGGCTCCAGTTTGTTTTGTATGTCCATTTCCGAAAGCGTATCGTCCGCCTTTTGGTCATCGTTTTGTTGCGCAACGAGTTTTTCCAGCTTGTCTTTGAATGCTTCATCCTGAGCCAACTCTTCATCGATGTCGAGCAAAACATCGTTGTTTTCCTGCTGTTTCTCCGTAAAAAGACTCACCTGCTTCCTTCTGTACACATAGGGATTTTTTTTTCGAAAATTTTTTCTGTTATACTATTAATCCTCTTAGAAAACGAATAATATTGTACGCCACGACTAGAAAAATGATGGATAACGAAACAATGGCGCTCGATTGCCTCGCTTATTTCAACAAATTGAATAAATCATTGCATCCTTGAATAAAATGGTAACAAACTGGAACATATATGGCATAATCATTTTTTATCGCATATAATAGAACATATATTCGTGTTCTGAGGTGGTGAAAACATGGATTTGGAAAAAATCCCCTATCAATTCATTTACACCGATTTAACGGTAAAAAATCTGCAACGGGATTTGAAATTGATCAAAATCGGACCGTTCAAAATTAAAGAACCATATGTGAAAAGTTTGGAAAAGCTCATTTCCAAAATGATCGAAGAGCGTAGAAAACTGAAAGAAACGATGAGGAAACATAACATCCGCATTGAACAAGGAGAAGTCGAACATGACATCGTCGTTTACCGGATTTACATGAATGGCAAGATGAAAGAAATGCGCATCAACAAATACGTTTTGAAAAATAAAGTGAGGGAAAAGATGTTGCAGTTGATGTGAAGCGTGCAGCGGGGATCCAATTGATAAAAAAATCTAGATGATGCAATCGCGGCATCATCTAGACAAGGGGCTTGTTATGTAAAGTTTCGCGCAATAGCTTTAATGACGGGAATGCTTGTTCGTTTTTCCGGATCGAACATAACGTTCGTGACGACCGCTTCCGTAAGCAACTCTCCATGTTGATTGTATATTTCTTGTTTTAGCACAAAACTTTTCGTGCCAAGCTTTTGAGGCTTTGTGTAAATCGTGAGCACATCCCCGAGCAAGGCTTCTTTTCTGAACGTAATGTCAAGACGTACGACGACCGTGCCGATGCCAAGTGTTTTCATATCGGAAAACGACATGCCAGCCGCTTGTTTGTACCACTCGCCCCTTCCGTATTCCAAAAATTTGACGTAAACGGCGTTGTTCACATGCCCCAATTCATCGATATCTTCTTCTTTCACTCTTCGCTCGTATGCGACTTCCATTCAACCATCCCCCAACTTTAGAAAATAGACAGCCGGTTTTCCCATACATGTTGTACAGCCAGAAAAAACAAGCTTTCACATCGTTCTTCCTTATATTATAATGCTAGTAAAGTTACTTGTGTAATCGTTTTCAATGTTAACGTGCATTTAGAACATATTTAGATGAATGTGGGGTAAGGGCATGTTGGAAAAATTCAAATTTCACGCCGATGTTGAAGTGCGCTGGGCGGAAGTGGACACGATGGGGATCGTCTTCAATTCGCACTATTTGACGTACATCGATATTGCAGTGTCGGACTATTTTCGAAAAGGGCTGGAAATTGACATCTTGGATACGACCGAAAAAGATACGTTCACGTTTGTGCTTGCCAAATCGACGTTGGAATTTAAACAGCCGGCAAAGCTGTTCGATCGCCTGCAAGTTTGGTGCAGAACCAGGGCGATGCGAAACAAGCGTTTCATCCTTGAATTTGTCATCGTAAAGGAAGGGGAAACCTCGCCGCTTTTACAGGCGGAAGTCGTCTACGTCAGTTACAGCAAAGAAAAGAACGGCTCCGTCCCGATACCTGATTTTGTAAGGGAGCGCATCAAGAAGTTCGAAGGAGAACATGTCGAAGGTTGACCATGCATTTACAATCACACGGATTTGTACAATCGTTGTCTCCCTGCATGCAAATGAAAACAAATGAGGCGCTATCGGCTTTGAATCGGGCCGATAGCGCCTTTATTGCGATTCCCGTGAAGTCTTAAGTCCAAACGTATCGATCGAAAAAATGGAGACGGCGAGATTCGAACTCGCGTCCAGGGGTATTGCCACTTAAGCGTCTACACGTCATAGTCGATCTATTTGGTTTCGCGACTCTTTTTTGCCGATCGACAGGCCAAAAGAGCGCTAGCCTGATTGGTTTCAACGCCCTACCCACAGGCGGAGGGTGGACGTTTATCCCGCTGAATATGAGACTCTACACGGCTACGCGGGAGATAGCTGTGAGAGTCCTTTAGCTGAAATTATGCAGCTAAAGCGTAGTTTTCTTCTTTGCCAGTTATTGTTTGTAACGGTTTACGAGACGTAACCTCGGACGTGCAGCCTAAGCTCAACCTACCCCTGTCGAATCCAAAATCGTCCCCAAGAGTAAGTGAAGCTAGAATCATATGTTTCGTTGCTTGTTGCATTATCTATTATAACATATATTTTCACTTTTACAAGGGCCGGAACCAAAATTCTCCAGCATGATCAATATCTCATTGCTTTCAACGCCCGGTCGATTTCGCGCTTCATCTGTTTTTGCTTCAAGTCTTCACGTTTATCATACAGTTTCTTCCCTCGCGCCAACCCGATGAGCAGCTTGGCGTAGCCGTCTTTAATGTACAATTTCAACGGGACGATCGTGTAGCCTTTTTGTTGCACTTGACCTGCTAGTTTATCAATTTCACGGCGGTGCAGCAACAATTTTCGTGTTCGTGTCGGGTCATGGTTGAACCGGTTCCCTTGGTCATACGGTGCAATATGCATGTTGATGACGAAAGCTTCGCCGTCGATGATTCTTACGTGAGCATCGTTCAAACTTACTTTTCCGGCACGGATCGATTTAATTTCCGTCCCTTTGAGCACCAACCCCGCCTCATACGTATCTTCAATGAAATAGTCATGGGATGCTTTCCTGTTTTGTGCGATAACTTTGCCAGGTTCCTTGCTCATTCTCATTCCCCCTTGACTGCATCCTCATTGTTAAAAAAAGAATACCACTATTTATTTTACTAATGATTCGTTGAATTGTCTTTATCTTTCACGCAAATTTACACAAGTTGAAAATCGATCGAGCGTTCATCAATATTGACGTTCGTCACTTTCACTTTCACTTTGTCGCCGATGCGATACACTTTCCCGGTCATTTCCCCGATGAGCGCCTGGTGTTCTTCGGTATAGTGGTAGTAGTCATCCAGCATGTAACTGACGTGCACGAGACCTTCCACCGTGTTTTCCAATTGCACGAACAA
>JAAYTF010000043.1 GCA_012518125.1 Bacilli bacterium
AACTCGCGATCGGTTTAATCGTCAACAAATTGGAAGAACACCATTTGCTCAGAAAAACAAAATTGAAAGTAATCGATGAGGATACCGTCATCAAATTCCGTAAAACATCTGTTAGTTTTTTCCATGTAACACATAGCATACCTGACTCATACGGGGTAGTTGTCAAAACTCCTGTCGGCAATATCGTTCATACGGGAGATTTCAAATTTGACTTCACTCCTGTTGGTCAGCGTGCCAACTTGGCGAAAATGGCCGAAATTGGAAAAGAAGGCGTCCTTTGTCTACTGTCGGATAGCACGAACAGCGAAGTGCCAGGATTCACGATGTCCGAACAAGTCGTTAAAGAAAGCATCAACGACATTTTCAGCCGGATCGACAGCCGGATCATTTTCGCGACATTCGCATCAAACATTTACCGGCTAAAACAAGTCGTCGACGCCGCTGTCAAAAATAAACGTAAAATTGCGGTCGTCGGACGAAGCATGGAAGCGGCGATCGAAATCGGACGCGATCTCGGCTACATCGTGGCACCGAAAAATACGTTTATCGATGTTCATCAGATCAACCGTCTGCCTGCCAACGAAATAACGATACTATGTACTGGTTCGCAAGGCGAACCGATGTCCGCGCTTGCCCGCATGGCGAACGGAACACACCGGCAAATTCAAATCGTTCCGGGAGATACGGTCGTCTTTTCATCCTCGCCGATACCGGGCAACAACGTGAGCGTCGGCCGTGTGATCAACCTGCTCATGCGCGCGGGCGCTGAAGTCATCCACGGACCTTTGAACAACATCCATACGTCCGGCCACGGAAGCCAGGAAGAACAAAAATTGATGATCCACTTGATGAATCCGAAATTTTTCGTCCCGATTCACGGTGAATACCGCATGCTGCGCGAGCACGTCAAACTCGCCGTCGACTGCGGGATGAAGGAAGAAAACACGTTCATCCTGGACAACGGTGACGTGTTGGCGTTGGATAAAAACCGCGCCTTTTTGGCCGGCAGAGTCCCATCGGGCGAAATATATGTGGACGGCAGCGGCATCGGTGACATCGGTAATATCGTACTTCGCGATCGGAGAATTTTGTCAGAAGAAGGTTTGGTGATCGTCGTCGTGAGCATCGACATGGACGAATTCAAAATCGCCGCCGGCCCTGACATCATTTCGCGCGGGTTCGTATACATGCGCGAATCCGAAGATTTGATCAAAGAAGCGGAAAAAATCGTTTCCGATTTGTTGCAAAAAATGATGGAACGCAAAATGACAAAGTGGGCCGAAATCAAAAACGAAATCATCGACGCGATCGCCCCGATGCTTTATGAAAAGACGAAAAGAAGACCGATGATTTTGCCGATTATCATGGAAGTTTAACAAAATACGGGAGTTCAGCGTTTAACGCTGAACTCCCGTTTTCATTTACTCGAAAATGTAATGTTTTTCAAACCTGGTGATGTCATCATTTGAACCGATAATGATCAAAATGTCATTTTCGGCAATCGTCTCTTCCGCTTTCGGGGAGACGATCATTTGGGATCCTCTTTTAATGGCGACGACGTTGATGCCGTACCTTGCCCGGATATTCAATTCTTTCAAGTTTTTTCCGTACAATTTTTTTCCGGCTTTCACTTCGACGATTCTATGTTCATCCGAAAGTTCGATATAATCGATGATATTGCTTGAAATTAAACTTTGGGCAAGCCGCCTTCCCATGTCACGCTCGGGATGGACGACGACGTCGGCGCCGATTTTGTTTAAAATTTTCTCATGGTAATCGTTTTGCGCCTTCACGGTAATCCGTTTGATGCCCAATTCCGTCAAAACGACGGTCGTCAAAATGCTCGCTTGGATATTGTCGCCAATGGCCACGATGACGTGGTCGATGTTTTGGATACCGATCGCTTTTAACGCTTCCTCGTCCGTTGCATCGGCGATCACTGCGTGTGATGCGATATTTTTAAATGCATTCACTCGTTGTTCGTCTATGTCGACAGCCAAGACGTTCATTCCTTCGCGGCTCAATTCTTCACAAATCGCGCCGCCGAAACGTCCGAGCCCGATCACCGCAAACTCTTGTTTCATCGCCTTTATCCCATCCATCACTAATTTTTGCAGCGTTTATCCACGGTATTGATTTTGATAATATTCCCGTTTTACTTGTTTCAAAATCGCCCTGCGTGTCAAAATGCCTTCAAAATATCCTTCTTCATCCACGACGCTGACGAATGGTTCATCGATGACTGATTTTAAGCCGTCAATGAAACTGGCCGTTTTCGTAATACTTGGAACATCTTTTTCCATGACATCGGAGACAAGCAAATGGGACAATTTTTCGACTTCGTATCCTTCTATCCCTAAAATTTGATCTAATATGACCGTTTTGCTGATCGTTCCTACCAATTTGTTTTCCGGGTCCAATACCGGAACGGCAAAATATCCTGAACGGGTGAGAACCAATAATGCATGCTCCAATGGATTGTTCAACATGACGTGCGCCACTTTTTCGGATGGAATCATTAAATCTTCTACTGTGATCTCTTCTAATTTCTTATATTCTCTTGTCGTACTCATCCATAAGTCTCCTTTGACATTTTTATCAATTAAAATGAATTGATAAAACATTTTATCCTCAATATCTATTATATCTAATTTTAGATGGAATGATTAATTCGCTTTTCAAATTGCACTGCCATATTACATTATACATAAACCTTTCGCCAATGAAAGATTGTCACTTGAAAAAAACTTGAGGTGTGTGAACTACCCTCCACTTACCACCCTTGTGGGTTGCTTGAAGTGGGGGCTTCTCGGGTAATCCTGCACCAACCGACATTCATCTCCCACCTACTCATTGGGCTATCGCCCTTCACATTCCTTGAGGA
>JAAYTF010000191.1 GCA_012518125.1 Bacilli bacterium
TAACTTAATTTTATTAGGACCGCCAGGTGTAGGGAAAACCCATTTAGCGATTGGACTTGGGATGGAGGCGATTGATCAAGGGTATAAAGTGACGTTTATTACCATGGGAGAGTTGATTCAAGCGTTAAAAACAGAAGAAATCACTCGCAAATCTCGAATTCGTCTTCAGCGTCTAAGAGAATCCAACCTCGTGATTATCGATGATCTCATGTTTATGGCGATGGATCAACGAGAAGCCAATTTGTTTTTCCATTTGATCAATGACTTGTACAATCAATCATCCATTATTTTAACGTCCAACAAGGGACCAAGTGAACGGGGAGAACTACTGGGGGATCCAGCGATCACTACAGCCGTATTAGATAGAATTATTCATCGGGCAGAGGTGATTCATTTAAACGGGGGCAGCTATCGCATGAAGCATAGAATTTCCATTTTCAGCGATGAAACTGTTCAAAATTAATGAGCAAAAAGTGTTCAATTTTACTTGACGGTTATAAAAGCGTTCTTGCCAATAAAGAAGGCTTTGATAAGACGGAACCAATAACCCGGTTTTCGTAATTGCATTCGTTACAGGATAAGCATTTCCAATGAACGGTATTTCAAATAAAGTTAATTCTGTACCTAGACTGCCTGTTAAATCACCATAAAAAACATGATACATAAACGGATCATCTTGGTTTTCAGATACTTTTACTCGATGAAGTCCTAATATTTCTTGATAAAAATAATCGTTCTTACCAACGTTTTTCGTATACATTGATATATGATGATGACCAATAACCATATCCTAATCTCCTTTACATGTAAGCATTTGAACAATGCAATTTGTGTTTTCACTTCACAAAAATCAACTTATCACAAATATTCATACCCTTTAAGATAACCAATTCATACAGATTAATCATTTTGTCTAAAGTTACTCTCAATAATAGTTCTTTCAAACGAACGATAAACTTCTTAAATAATGCTTTATCACTATCGAAAAAGTAGGAGAATAACAAACAGTAAAACAGTCCTTTTGTTGCATTCACGGAACAAAAGGACTGTTTTTTTCTCAAAGATGATTACGCGGTACTTTTCATAAACTACCTTTAAGGGAGGTTACATGGTGTCTAATGTAGGGTTGCTCTATGTTGGAGCAGTTTTATTCATTAATAGTTTATTACTATTAGGTCGCATCGATGGAAAAAGTGCTGCTGTTTTCAATATTTTCATCGGACTGTTGCAAGTATTTACACCTATTTACTTAATTATCAATGCCGATGGAGATTTACTCACAATTTTAAGCGCTTCTGGGATATTTCTATTCGGTTTTACGTATTTATACGTCGGACTAACAAATTGGTTTAATTTAAAAACAGATGGTCTCGGATGGTATTGTCTATGGGTAGCAGTACTCGCTCTAGGATTTTCATTTGTAAATTTCTATTATTTCTCTGATATCAAATTCGGGATCATTTGGATTTTTTGGTCATACCTCTGGTTATTGTTCTTCCTTTTACTAGGATTAGGAAAGCCAATTGACAATTACGTCGGTAAAGTTACGCTAGTACAATCATGGATTACAGCAACGATTCCAGCGTTTCTATCTTTAGCTGGTTTATGGGAACAGATTAGTATCATCGTAGCTTCCATCATTGCACTGATAGCAGTCGTTTATTTTATCTATTTATATTTCTCCACTGGAACGCGTGAACAATTGAAAAAATCTCGTGAAATTGCATAATGTTCAATGATGTAACAACATTAAAGGTGTCCATAACTTTTTGACTTTGGACACCTAATACTTCTAAATCACTTTCTATTACTGTCCATCTCTTGAAGAATTCTTAACCATTTCACGATAAAACCTTCATTGAAAAACTCTAACAAAGTCCCTTCTTTAAATCGATCAGCACGAATCGCCCCCATCAGTAAAGCTAAAACACATTGTTCATCCAACGTTTCTA
>JAAYTF010000044.1 GCA_012518125.1 Bacilli bacterium
GCAAATGAGCGCAGATTTTTTATTCCTTTAATAGCCTTAAACCGTTCAAGATGACCAAAATCGTGCTTCCTTCGTGGCCGATGACGCCGAGCGGCAAATCAATCGCTTGGAAAAAGTTCGAGATGACAAGCACGATGATCACGGCAACAGAAAAGAAGATGTTTTGTTTGATGACCCGGTTCATTTTCTCTGACGTTTTCATCGCTTTTATGATTTTGCGGAGGTCGTTCTTCATCAAAACCATATCGGAAGTTTCCAACGCGATGTCCGTCCCTTCCCCCATGGCGATGCCAACATCGGCCAACGTCAATGCAGGGGCGTCGTTGATTCCGTCTCCGACCATGGCGACTTTTCCGTATTTTTTCGCCAATTCGCGGATGTGTTCCACTTTTTCATTCGGCAAACATTCCGCTACATAGTCATCGATGCCGACTTCTTCGCAAACCGCTTTGGCGGTGAGTTCGTTGTCCCCGGTAAGCATGATCGTCTTGATGCCGCGTTTTTTCAGTTCGCTAATTGTTTCTTTCGCTTCTTCACGGACGACATCTTTCAATGCGTAAATCGCGACGATTTCGTCGTTATGGCCGACATAAACGATCGTTTTCCCTTCATTTGCAAGAGCGTCCGCTTTCGTTCCAAAAAATGGTTTCGTTTTTTGACCGGTCACGAAATATGCTTTTCCCAAATACCATTGCTCATTGCCGATCGTGCCGATGACCCCTTTGCCGCTTACGGTTTGGACGTGTTCGACATGGACGGAAAATTGATCTTTGTTCAACTCGTTCAATGTGTAGTTTTTGATCGCCACAGCCAACGGATGACTCGATTCGCTCTCGATCGCCCCGGCGATTTCATGGACGTGCTTCGCATCGTAATCAGGATGGACGTAAAAATCGGTCACTTCCGGAGTCCCTTTCGTTAGTGTCCCCGTCTTGTCAAATGCGAACACCTTCATTTGGCTCAAATTTTCGATATGAATCCCGCCTTTGAATAGGACGCCGTTTTTTGCGCTCCGGGAAATGGCCGACAACGTCGCCGGCATAATGGATGCAACGAGTGCACAAGGCGAGGCGACGACGAGCAGGACGATCGCCCGGTAAATGCTTTCCGTCAATGTCCAGCCGAATACGAGGTGAGGCAAAAACATCATGATCAAGACGACGATCAAGACGGTATAGACGTACATGCTTTCAAACCGTTCGATGAACAATTGCGCCGGCGATTTTTCATCTTGAGCGGATTGAATCATTTCGATTATTTTTTGGAAGATCGTTTCATCCGATTTTTTCGTAATCTCCACTTGTATGGAACCATTTAAAGCTACGGTTCCCGCGAACACTTCGTCCTGTAACGATTTCGTTACCGGGATCGATTCGCCGGTGATCGGACTTTCATCAATGGCGCTTTCACCATGGACGATTTTTCCGTCGGCCGGAATCCGTTCCCCGGCGCGGACGTAAATGACGTCGCCAATGTGGAGTTTTTCAACCGGAATCATTTTTTCCACGCCGTTTTCCATGATGCGTGCTTCTTCAGGCTGCAATTTCATAAGCGAGGAGATTTCTTTGTTGCTTTTATTCAACGTATAAGTTTCCAACGCACCGGCCAATGCAAAAATGAAGATCAAAATGGCGCCTTCCGTCCAGTAGCCGATGATGGACGAACCGATTGCCGCGATGACCATGAGCAACTCGACGTTCAATTTTTTCGTTTTGACCGTTTCCGTAATGCCTTCTTTCGCTTTGAAATAACCACCGATCATAAATGCAGCGATATGCATGGCGACGAACCAAGCGTAAGAAATGTGGTCGGATAAAATCCATGCAGTTAAAATGATTATTCCGCTTGCAAGGGCATTGATCAGTTCAATATGCGGTTTGATCCGTTCGATGAACGATTTATGTTGAACGGCTTCATTTTTATTAATGATTGGTTTTGCTCCAGTGATCATGTCATGTCCCCCATGAAACATTTTTTATAATTATACTTATATTATAATCATTCTAAATAACAAAAGCAATAGTTTATTTATTTGAAATTGCTTGTACTTAAAGTATTTCACAAAATGGGGCATTGTCAATCATAGATTTTGACAATGCCGGCAACAAAAATGGATAATGAAGGAAACTACAGTTTGGGAGGGGAAGACGAATGAAATTTGTCATCAAAGATGAAAACCAGATCGAAGCTCAATTAGGCCATGGCAAAATGGTCATATCAAGCGACTCGGATATCGGGTTTCGACCGGTAGAATTGCTCGTTTCTTCGGTGGCGGGCTGCAGCGGCTCCGTATTTTATTCGATTTTGAAAAAACAGCGTCTCGACTTTACAGAAGTGACGATCGACGTCGAAGTCGAGCGAAACAAAAATGAAGCGAATCGCGTCGTCAAAATGGTTTTGACTTTCACGGTGAAAGGAAAACAATTGAACGAAAAAAAATTGCAGCGAAATTTGGAAATTACGCGTCGTTATTGCAGCATGGTCCGCTCCGTTGAAGAGAGCATCGATGTCGTCGAAAAGCTCACAATCGTCGAAGAATAGAACGTTTCGCTTTCATCCCTCCTTCATGCATAAAATGAAATCATTTCCTCATAATAGTTGAAAAGGAGTGGATGAAATTTGATGAAACGTACGATTGAATTATTTTCCATTTTCCTCGCTGCGTTTCTTTTGTTAATTGTTTCCGCACCGCTTGTCGATGCAGCAAAAGACAAAGAAAAAGAAGAAAATAAAATAACATTGCCGAAAAATGTCCTTTCGATCGTAAAAACAAATACGTTCCCGAACGCTGCAGAGGAAGCGACGATCGTCGAGCCGAGTGAATTTACGAAAAAGCTGCTTGAAGATGTGAACGTTCCGATTGAAAATCCGGAAATCATCAAATTGTTGAACGAATCGCAAGTAAAAACGACGCGTTTGACTTTAGGTTTCAACGCGGAAATATTTTTGGGCAGATGGCCGCTGTATTATGAATCGGAAAACACTTCCGTCATTTGGGATTATCAATTGATCAACGAAAACGAATTGAACAACCAAAAGGGCAACGAAGTGGCCGAATTACATTATTTGCAACATCGCGACAAAGAAGTGCAAGGTGCTTTGATGAATAAAATCAAAGATCCGAACATGGTAAAAACGATGATATTGCAAAAGACGAAAAAGAAAACGCAGCTGCCGCTTGCATTTACGACACGGGTTGGGGCGAACACGAAATTGAACAATTATTATCACGTCCCCGCAAAGCAATACGGCGTCTTGCAAGCGTACGTTCCTGCGATCAATGAAAAAGGGCAAATCGTTTACGGCGATGTTTATTTACATTCAAAAGGCTCGACCGTTTCGTTAAAAATCAAAAATGTGACGAAACATGGCATCGGTGCTTGGATACCGATTCAAGACCACGTCTCGTTTTCTTTCATCCTCAAGTGAAGGCGAGCTTGGATACGTCGTTCGCTACAGTATCCAAGCTTTCTATTTTTGGTTCAATAACCTATAATGATTAAATGAATACATATTCATAAACGGGGTGAAAGAATGGAAAAAGTAAAATTGACAAGGGAAGACGGCGTATCGATCATTTCATTCAATCGGCCGGAAAGTTACAATGCGATGGACATCGATACGTTGAAACAGTACTTGGAAAAATTGAAAGCGGTTGAAGCGAACGATGATAAAATTTTGATTGTAACCGGTGAAGGCAAAGCGTTCAGCGCCGGGGGCGACATCCGTATGATGCAACAAATAAATGATCTCTCCCGTTTCGACGAGTTGATGGATGTCATATCGGAAATGACCGAAAAACAATATTTGCTGCCAAAAATCGTCATTTCGGCGGTCAATGGCTCCGCCGCGGGATTGGGATTAAGCGTGGCGTTGAATGCCGATTACATCGTCGCCAATGAAGAAAGCCGCTTCGGAATGCTGTTTGCCGGCATTGGACTCGTTCCGGACGGCGGCGGCCATTTCTTCTTGGAACAGCGTTTAGGCGCGCACAAGGCGAAACAATTCATCTGGAGCTTGAAACAAGTAAACGGAAAAGAAGCGGAAGCGTACGGCTTTGTCGATGTGATGGTGGAAGGCGATGTCTTTAATGGGGCGAAACAATTGGCGAATCAGCTAAAAAAAGCGCCGCTTTTGGCATTCATTGCAACGAAATTGCTGTACCACGAGAAAAATATCGCTGATTTGCGTGAAGTGTTGCAGCGTGAAAAAGAAAGCCAACTGAAAATGCGGCAGACGGAAGACCATAAAGAAGGCGTCCGCGCGTTTTTGGAAAAACGAAAAGCGAATTTTAAAGGAAGATAATTTCCAGCGAAACTCCCCTCAAGAAAGAGGGGAGTTTTTTTACATAAAAATACGTCGACTGACGAACAATACCGATGAAGGAGTTGGGAAAAATGAAGCATTTGCTGACATTAATCATTGTCGCCTGGTTCTTTTTCCATCCGGTGACGACCGTGCACGGATTCGGATGGGGGTTTAAACCTTCCCGGGACGAAACGTTGCCCGATGTCGGCATTTATGGCGAACTGATCAAAAACCGTTTGGCGTTTTATGCCGACTTCACCGAGGAAAAACATATTTATCTGACGTTCGACAACGGATACGAACAAGGTCATACGGCGTCCATCCTGGACATTTTAAAAAAACATGATGTGCCGGCTACGTTTTTCGTCACCGGACATTACGTAAAAAGCGAGCCGGAACTCATCAAACGGATGGTCGATGAAGGGCATATCATCGGCAATCATTCTTATACCCACCCCGATTTCACGAAACTTTCCAAAGCCGAAATGGCAAAGGAATTAAAAATGGTTGAAAAAGCGGTAAAAGAATTGACCGACCAAAAGGAAATGGTTTACGTAAGGCCGCCGCGCGGGATGTTTAATGAAAACACGTTAAGATGGGCGGAAGAACTCGGCTACATCCATATTTTTTGGTCGGTGGCATTCAAAGATTGGGAGGTCGACCGTCAGCGCGGTTGGGAGTATGCCTACAATCAAATGATGCAGCAAGTTCATCCGGGTGCGATTGTGCTGTTGCATACCGTTTCCGAAGACAATGCTAAAGCGTTGGATCAAATCATCACCGATTTAAAAGAGCGGGGATATTCTTTCAAAAGTTTGGATGATCTTGCGCTCAAACATTTATTCGATGACGCACTTTTCTTTTGATGGCGCGGCTCATAAGCATGCGCTTTTCTTTTTTCTTGCATATCATAAAAGAAAAGAAAATTTTTCAATTTTTTCAGCGAAAAGGGTTGAAAGTCAAAAAAGGTCAGTGTATAATAAAATTAAAGTCAAGAATAGTCAAAGTCAAAAATTGTGCTTTCATGGATGCATGGACAAGGAGGAATGCGCAATGAAATGTCAAAATTGCGGAGTAAACCGGGCAACGATCAACGTTGCCATGCAGATCAATAATGAAAGAAGACAATTGCACGTATGCCATGAATGTTTTGAAGATATAAAAAGTCAATTCAACGCAGCGTCAAACATTTTCTTTCAAGACGGTTTCTTTTCCAACCCGTTTTTCTTCCAAGGTCAAATGGGAGGCTTCCAACAAGGCGGGGCAACCGTACAAACGAAACACGGCAACCGCAGTGGAGGTTTGCTTGATGAATTAGGAACCAACTTGACGGAGTTGGCGAGAAGCGGCAAAATCGATCCGATCATTGGAAGAGATGAAGAAATCAAACGCACAATTGAAACATTGAACCGCCGCAACAAAAACAACCCGGTCTTGATCGGTGAACCGGGAGTTGGGAAAACAGCGATTGCCGAAGGATTGGCGCTTAAAATCGTTGAAGGCGATGTACCAACGAAATTGATGAATAAAGAAGTTTACGTATTAGACGTTGCATCACTCGTTGCAAACACAGGCATCCGCGGTCAATTTGAAGAGCGGATGAAACGATTGATCGAAGAATTGAAAAACCGTCCTGAAGTGATTCTCTTCATCGATGAAATTCACTTGTTGGTCGGCGCGGGGACTGCGGAAGGATCAAAAATGGACGCAGGAAACATTTTGAAACCAGCATTGGCCCGCGGCGAATTGCAAGTCATCGGCGCAACAACATTGAACGAATATCGTCAAATCGAAAAAGATGCGGCATTGGAAAGAAGATTTCAACCGATTATCGTAAAAGAACCTACTGTTGAAGAAGCAATTGAAATTTTAAAAGGTCTAAAAGACCGTTATGAACAATTCCACGGCGTACAATATCCGGATGAAGTGATCGAAGCATTCGTCAAACTTTCTGATCGTTACATTCAAGATCGTTTCTTGCCTGACAAAGCGATCGATTTAATGGATGAGATCGGCTCACGCCTAAACTTGGCAAATTCAGAAAATGATGTGGAGTCTCTTGAAAAGCAGTTGGAGCAAGTCGTGAAAGAAAAAGAAGCTGCCGCCGAAAAAGAAGATTACGAATTAGCGGCACATTTACGTTATCAAGAAATTCAGTTACAGAAACAATTAGAAAAAGCGAAAAACAACGAAAGCGAAGTAAGCACTGTCGTAACAGTCGAAGACGTTGAACAATTGGTGGAGGAAAAAACAGGCATTCCGGTCACGAAACTGCAAAAAGATGAACAAGAAAAATTGCGTCATTTTGCCGACAGACTTCGTGCGAAAGTCATCGGTCAAGATGAAGCGGTAGATAAAATTGCCAAAGCAATCCGTCGTAGTCGTGCCGGATTGAAATCTAAATACCGTCCGATCGGTTCCTTCTTGTTCGTCGGACCGACTGGGGTCGGTAAGACCGAACTTTCAAAAGTGTTGGCTGAAGAATTGTTCGGCGACCGTGATGCGCTCATCCGCTTAGACATGAGCGAATATATGGAACCACATTCTGTCTCCAAATTGATCGGTTCACCGCCAGGTTATGTCGGACATGAAGAGGCCGGTCAACTTACGGAAAAAGTTCGCCGAAATCCTTACTCCATCATCTTGCTCGACGAAATTGAAAAAGCACATCCCGATGTACAAAACATGTTCTTGCAAATCATGGAGGACGGCCATTTGACCGATTCGCACGGACGCCGCGTAAGCTTCAAGGACACCGTCATCATCATGACAAGCAACGCGGGAAGTGGCGTAAAACAAGTCAATGTCGGCTTCAACAAGGCGAACAAAGTCATTTCAACATTTGAGAATTTGACAAATTACTTCAAGCCGGAATTTTTGAACCGTTTCGATGCGGTGATCGAGTTTAACGAATTGACGAAAGAAGACTTGCTCAAAATTTTGGATTTGATGGTGAAAAATTTGGAAGAAACGATCGAGGACAACGACATCAAGATCGAAGTGACGCAAGAAGCGAAAGAAAAGTTGGTTGAATTAGGCTACGATCCACGCTTCGGTGCACGTCCGCTCCGCCGCGTCATCCAAGAAAAAATCGAAGATCAGTTGACGGATTTACTTCTGGAAGAAGAAAAGGTGACGAACGTAAAAGTCGTCGTCGAAAACGACGATATCATCGTCAAATCCGTGTAAACATGAAGCTGGGGCAATGCGGTTTAATCCGTCTTGCCCCAATTTTTGTTTTCGCGAATTCAACCGGGAGCGAAGTTCGGCCCCAAGCGTTTAAGAAGCTTTGAACGCTTGGGGCCCCTTTTTTACCCTCTACTTCGAACAGAAACATTTGCGATCACTTTTACAGATGACCTGATTTACACGTCAAAAACTCTTTACCGGATGACAGCCGTTTTGTTGTCGTCTATGTTTATTTTAAATTTGTATTAAATGGGCAACAATATGAATAAGTTTTGTAAGTGTAAGGAGTAAAAGGTCGATGCGAACGGAAAGAGATGCTTGGTCGGCAAACGGGTTGTTGTCCGTATGTCTGATCGTACTCTTATTGTTTTTGGTCGTGTTAAATCTTTACGAAGCGGAATATATATTTGTCGCCATTTTCATGCTGTTGATCGTCATTTTGTTGGCGGGACTTACCGTCGTCAAACCGAATGAAGCGAAAATCATTTTATTGTTCGGGAAATATTTGGGGACGATCCGACAAGAAGGACTCATCTACACCGTCCCGTTTACAAACCGCAAGCGGATGTCTTTGAAGATCAAGACATTGCGCAACGATTTTACCATCCAGCTCATTGATGAAGAAGTCGAGGTGCAAGTCGTCATCTTTTACAAAATCGTCGACACGGCGAAAGTGTTGTTTGAAGTCGAACAGTTCGAACATTACATCCGTTTGCAAAGTGAAATTATATTGAAAAAATTATTGACGAACGAAAAAGAAAAAAACGGTGAATTATTCACCGATGAATTGATTGAGCAATTCGCACAAATTTTGACGCAAAAAGTGGAACGGCTCGGCATTGAAATTGTCGACCTCTCCATCGTCAACTAAATTTATATTTTTTTATTTTTGAAAATGACTGTCGAGCCGCCCAATAAAACGGAGACGGTGATCAAAATGACCCCTGCCGTCATATACAATTCGCCCGGAACTTTTTGCGAATAAAGCATTTCTTCCAAGTGGCTCGTCAATCGGTTGGGAAAGTAAGTCAATTTGTGCCCAAGGAATGTATCGATCAAATTCATGACGAAAATGACGCCAGCCGCGGAGGCGAAGACCAATCCCGGTTTGCTTAAAAAAGCATTGAAAAAGATGGCGACTGCGACGATGAACATCAGCCAAACCATATAAAAACCAAAAGTTTTAAGCATCACGAAAAATGCCAATTCGCCATATAAGACGTTCGTATAATACCAATTGAACGCCAAGGCGGTAAATAATGCCACCGCCGCCACGATGAGAAGGGCGAGCCACTTACTCATCATGTAAGAAAAAGGATGGATTGGCTTCGTATACATCATTTCGGCCACGCCACTTTTTCTTTCCGCAGCGATCGCACCCATCGAAATGAGAAGTAGGAGCATGACACCCATGAAATTGAGCGATTCAACCCCCAGCAAGAATGAATCATTTGCAGTGAGTTCCGGAATTTCGAATACGGCGCCTTCCGGCAAGCCACCCGAAAGTTCCAAAATTTCCGGCAGAAAATAATACGTAATCGGATCCATGACGGCAAGGATGGCCATGACGAGCGGGACCCATATGATTTGTTTATTGCGCCAAAATTGCAACATTTCTTTTTTCATCAATGTCGTCCATTGCATTTATTCATTCACCGCCTTGACAAACAGTTCTTCCATCGTCAAACGCCCGATGCGGTACTCGATGAGTGAAATGCCTTCTCCTTCGATGAATGAGAACAGTTCCTTTTGCGCATCATCCAAGGACGTCACGTAAAGGTGCAGAAAGTCGCCGATTTTTTCGATATCCTGTATGCTAGGCAAACGTTTCATCCTTTTAATCACATCGGCTCCATCAAGGTTCATGCGCAAGATGATTTTGGAAAGTGCATATTTTTCTTCCAAACTGGAAAGTGCTCCTTGCTCGACGATTGTTCCATCTTTCAAGATGATGACGCGGTCGCTCACTTCCTCGGCATCGTTTAAAATATGCGTGGAGAAAAGGATCGTCATCTCGTGTTTCAATTGTTTCAAAAACGTTAAAACGTCCCGTCTACCAATCGGGTCGAGAGATGCGACCGGTTCATCCAAAAAAAGGATTTTCGGTTGATGGATCAACGCTTGAGCGAGGCCCAATCGTTGTTTCATCCCCCCGGAAAACGTGCGGATCTGTTTATGTTTTGCATCGACAAGATCGGTTTTTTCAAGCAGGGAACGGACGCGGTTTTCCGTTTCGTATTTGCCCAGCCCATAAATGTTTGCCGCGAATGTCAAAAACTCTTTGGCCGTCATCCATTCATAAAATTGCGGATATTGCGGCAAATAACCGATGATGCGTCGAAAGTCTCCTTTCGTTTCATAAGCGATCGACCCTTCCGTCGGTTTCAAGAGCCCTGAAAGCATCCTCAGCAATGTCGTCTTGCCGGCTCCATTCGGTCCGATCAGTGCGGTGCACGTTTTCGGTTCCAGCGAGAAAGTAATATCTTTAAGGACGGTTTGCTTGCCAAACCGTTTTTTGACGTGCTTCACCTTTAAAACCATGACGATGCTTCACTCCTTTTTGCCAAATAGAAAATAGAGGATCGGACCGAGGATGTTGACGAACAAGATGATGAAAAGCCAAAGCAGGCGCGGTCCCCTCGTATTCTCCTGTTTCATCCAATCGACGAGCGCCAACACCAGCAAGATAAGTTGCACGATGAGGATTGGAGCGATGAGCGCCCAGTTGATCGATTGTTCCATTGTGATCCACCTCCTTCAGTTACATCAATAAAAAGATGATGATAAGCGGCAATGCGATGATGACAATGAGCAAGATCCATGAAATCGGATGCGCCCAGTTGTTCGTCCAGCCGATACCAAAACGTTTTTCAACAAAAATGCTCGGATCATTTTTATTAAAGTAAAATTGCCCAAGTTTCCAATACTTGTCATCATCCCGTTCGACTCTTGTCGTCTCGCGATTGCCATCCACTTTGATGCGGCTGCCGCCTTGACCGGTGAAAATGGTAAGCACAATCATCCCGACGAACATAGCACCTAATACACCGAAAGTGACGAAGTCTTCATAAGTCTTAAGTGCCGGATAGATGAAAGTGAATTGACTGTACGACATCATAAGCGTCATCATGATGGCAGTGATGATGTTATACAGCGACCATCGTCTGCGAAAAAGGATGTTTTGCTTTTTAGACACTTCCGGGTTTTGAGCACTCACTTGTTGTTTCGAATGTTTAATGACAAAATTGACGAAGATGAACACGACGATTAAAAACAATTGGATGGATGGAAGAATCAAAAGCGTTTTAATCGATTTTTCATCATACGTCACTTCACCGGAAAACGATGTATGGATCGGTATTTCATTAGGTATGTCGTCATACACGGACATCGTATACATGACGGTAAGGACGACGATCAACAAGGGCACGAGGAACCATCCGCTCGAATGGACGAGCTTTTCTTCGGAAAATTTCGTATCGATGATGACGACTTCTTCTTTGTCTTTGAACCAATCTTCCGTTTGTTTTACCTGTTTCATCTTGAAATGGAAACGCAAGTAGTAAAGGAAACCAAAAGCGATAAATGCAAATAGATAAATGAAAATGCCTGCAATTACCGCCGTTTCTGAAAGTGACTTCAAAAGGAGAACGAAAACAAGAAAGGCGATGAAATTTGCGACATTCAAAACGATCGTATAGTTTTTGCGCATTTGTTTGAAGTCGGCCCGTTCATATAAATGTTCCGGAATGGAAACGCCGAAATTTTCGGTTCGCCGCGTCCAATGCGGAATGAACGATTGAATGACGTTCGAAATAAAGATGAACAAGATGACAAAAAATATGATATAGTTATTCATCTCGGTCAACCTCCAATTGTTCATATATTTCATTAATGATGGATAAAAGATTTATTTTATCGATCCCGCGCAATTCCAATTCGGCAATCATCGGCAGCAACGTTTCTTTTAACGTTTTTGTATATGTTTCATCCGCTTGCGGCGGTCCGTCGGGGTTAATGATGACCCCTTTTTGGCGGTGGATGATCAAAAACCCTTTTTCCTCAAGTTGTTTATACGCTTTATTCACTGTATGCAAATTGATGCCGATGTCGCTCGCCAATTTCCGTACAGAAGGGAGGCGGTCGCCAGGCGCCAATTCTTTTTTGGCAATGCCGATGATGATTTGGTTTTTCAATTGTTCATAAATGGGTACGTCCGATTCAAAATTGATTTGAATGAACATGAGCAATCATCCTCATTATATTAATTATATATGTTATATTTGTAATATAACATAAATTATTGAAAAAGAAAAGCATAAAAAAATCGGGCCAAGCTTTAGCTGCTTCGCCCGACAGCCGAGACCATAGAGAGGTATTTTCGCGTTGTTAAGAAACAACAAAATGGAACAACCTTAAACATAATATAACAAACCGACGTCCCGTTTTCAATAACGATATATTGGATGATACTAATTTCAGCGCGGTTAATCGCCCGATTTCGCCTCGTTTTTCGCTGCAAAAATCAGGCCGAGTTCGACATGGTTTCCACGGTATCTGTCATTTTCAATGATGACGACTTCGTGGTTGTGCGTGACGATTTCGAACGTTGGGAAATATAATATGTTTTCCAACTCTTGATTCAAACTTTCAATCGTATGGACCGGTTTGCCATTCGTTTTGATGATTAGGTCGCCCGGTTTGAAACCTAATTTTTCAGCTGGAGAGCCTGGCACGACCGCCAACACTTTCAACGGGTCTTTCAATTGCAAAAACAAATAACCTTTTTTCCTGTCGTCTTTCAGCAATTGATAGTCGATGAGCCATTTGCCGAACATCGCGGTCAAAACGGCAAAAATGGCGATGCCGGGCAAGTAAAAGCTGATGGTGGATAAAGCAAAAACGATGATGGCCAAAAATGTTTGATGGAGCTTCAGTTTTTCCGCCGCTTCTTCTGGAAGCTGCCCGCTCGTGATGTAATGAAA
>JAAYTF010000045.1 GCA_012518125.1 Bacilli bacterium
AATTCTTTCAATAAACGGTCCTTCTCGGCTTTTTGCTCATCAAGTTGTGCTCTAAGTTGGTCAAGGGATGCTTTTTCAGATTCCAATTGGGCTTTTTTGTTTTCTACTTCTTCTTTCTTCGCTTTGACTTCCTCTTTTTTAGATTCCAAAGCGATTTGATCGGAAATGTGTTCTTCCAAAATCTCGCGGTCTTGGTTCATGATCGTGTTCACTGCAGTGGTGCGGGAAATGAAGTCGGTGAAATTTTGCGCGCCTAGCAATACAGCTAAGAATTTAGCTTTTCCACCGCGTTCTTGGATGGAACGCAATCGTTCTTTCAACAATTCATTGCGCGTTTCAATCCGATCTTCCAATTCCTTGATTTCTTTGTTCAACTGTTTGATTTCCGTATCCAGTTCAGCGATTTCTTTTTCCGTCGTTGCTATGTTCGCTTCGACAGTTTGTATTTCTGCCCTTGTTGCTGCCAATTGGTTTTCAATTTTTTCAAGTTGTTGTTGGACAGTGCTTTGCTCTTTTAAATTCGCCTCTTTTTTTTGGCTGACATGTTGCTTTTCTCTATCGATCTTTTGTTTTTCACTGTTCAGATTCGCTTTTTTGCGCTCCAAATCTTGTATTTTCTGGTTCAGTTCCGAAACGGATTGCGCAGAAATGTAGTCAGCATTATAAGAGAAAAGCACCACGATTGCCGCGATCATTCCGAAAAGCATCCGTTTGCCCAATGGTAATCCCCCTTCTACAGTTGTCGCTGTGGTTTATACTTTCAAGAATTTTCTTACGCTCATGCCGCTTCCCCACATCCCGATGACGGCACCGATCAAGACGATGACAAGCGAAAGCTGCCATAAAAACGGATTGATCGGTATCAGCTGAACGAACGGGAATGTGGTTTGGCCAACGACGATATTGTAAATGTAAGCATAGCCGACGCTAATCGTAATGATAGGTATGATCGATCCTAAGACCCCGAGCAGAAATCCTTCAATGAAAAATGGCCAACGGATAAAGGCGTTTGTTGCTCCGACGAGTTTCATGATCCCTATTTCTTCACTGCGCGCCATAATTGTCAGTTTGATAGTGTTTGAGATTAAGAAAATCGCTGTCAACACGAGCCCGATGATCAACACGATCCCGATTGTTCGGACGTAATTGTTGAACTTGAACAGTTTCGGAATAACATCTTGCCCGTAGTTCACTTTATAAACATTGTCAAACTTCTCGATTTGTTTGGCGATCTGTTCCGTCTCTTGCGGCACTTCCGCTTTGACGATGTATGCGTGGTTCAACGGGTTGTCCTGTTCGTAAAGTTCCCATGCTTTGCCTTGTTCGCCCATGTCTTCGATCAAATTGCGGAATTCTTCATCTTTGGATGAAAATTCCACCGATTCCACTCCGGAAATGGCCTCGATTTTTTCGCCAAGTTCTTTTATTTGTTCGTCATCTGCCGTCACTTCGATGAGCACTTTGATTTGTACATCTTCTTCCACTTTGGCAGCCATTTCATTAATGTTGAGCATAAGAATGATGAACGTGCCAACCAATATTAACGTCACCGTCACCGCCCCGATGGACGCGACAGACATCCATCCGTTGCGGATCACGTTTTTAAACCCTTCACGGAAATGTCGTTTCATCGTATTAAAATTCATAGCCATATACCCCTTGTTCTTCATCTCTTACTACCATGCCGTTTTCGATTGCAATGACTCGTTTTTTCACAGTATTTACGATCTCTTTGCTGTGGGTCGCCATGATGACGGTTGTACCGCGCATATTTATTTCCTCCAATATGCGCATGATCGTCCATGAAGTGTCAGGGTCCAAGTTACCGGTAGGCTCGTCCGCAATCACGATTTTCGGATAGTTCGAGATCGCGCGGGCAATCGCCACCCGTTGCTGCTCACCGCCGGACAACTCACTCGGATAAGAACGTGCTTTGTGCTTTAATCCGACAAGGTCAAGCACTTCCATGACACGTTCGCGAATTTTGTCCGGTGGCATTTCAATCACTTCCAACGCAAATGCGACATTCTCGTAGACTGTTAATCTTGGCAACAGCTTAAAATCTTGGAAAATGACACCGATTTGGCGTCGAAGAAATGGAATCTCTTTTTCTTTCAACTTCGACAATTCGATGTCATTGATGTAAATTTCTCCTTTTGTCGGAACTTCTTCCCGATAAATCAATCGAATGAAAGTGGATTTTCCGGCACCACTAGGCCCTACGATATAGACAAATTCTCCTTGGTCGATTTTGATATTTATCCCATTAACGGCTGTTACGCCGTTATCATACGTTTTGTGCACATCTTTCATAATGATCATTTATCCATTCACCTTCACCTTGTTGCATTCGACAACAATTCTATATCTTTCCAAGCATTCGTCATCTCATTGAAATACTATGTATAGCATAACATAAATCTACAAACTTTTTGCTAAAAATAATGTTACAATTTCTTTTCAAATGTTAACAATCGCTGACGTGCTGACAATATCTTCATATCCTCTTCAGTTAATGGTACTTTTTTCTTACATAAGAAAAAAATACTGCTTGCACGTTTTGGCGAAAGTGCAAGCAGCATCGTTTAATTTGCGACAATATTTACCAGTTTTCCTGGTACGACGATGATTTTGCGTATCGTTTTGCCGTCGATCCATTTTTTCACTTTTTCATCTGCGAGTGCCTTTTCTTCTAATTCTTCTTTTGAAATGTCTCTTGGCACGGTCATTTTGGAGCGTACTTTACCCATCACTTGGATGACGATTTCCACTTCATCTTCAACCAATTTTGAGGCATCGTAAGTCGGCCAAGGTTCGTACGTAATCGTATCTTCATGTCCTAGGCGTTGCCACAATTCCTCTCCGATATGCGGCGTGATTGGATACAACAGCTTGACGAACCCTTCGATATATTCTTTGGAAACTTTTTCTTGTTTGTAACACTCGTTGACGAAAATCATCATTTGTGAAATGGCCGTGTTGAAGTGCAAATTTTCATAGTCTTCCGTTACTTTTTTCACCGTTTGATGATAAACTTTTTCCAAGTTTTCCGTCGGTTCATCGACGATGCGGTCGGATAACGTGCCATCTTCTTTGATGATGAGACGCCATACGCGGTCCAAGAAACGGCGCGCGCCGTCGAGCCCGTCGGTGGACCATGCGACATCCGCATCGAGCGGCCCCATGAACATTTCGTAAAGCCTCAACGTATCCGCCCCGTGGGAACGTACGATATCGTCCGGATTGACGACATTACCCCGGGATTTGCTCATCTTTTCGTTGTTCTCGCCGAGAATCATTCCTTGGTTGAACAACTTCTGGAACGGCTCCTTCGTTGGAACGACGCCGATATCGTACAAGAACTTGTGCCAGAACCGGGCGTACAACAAGTGCAAGACCGCATGTTCCGCACCACCGATGTAAAGGTCGACCGGTAGCCATTTTTTCAATAATTCCGGATCGGCAAGGGCTTCGTCGTTGTGCGGATCGATGAAACGCAAATAGTACCAACAGCTTCCTGCCCATTGCGGCATCGTATTCGTTTCACGGCGCCCTTTCTTGCCGGTTTCCGGATCGACGACGGTCAGCCACGCTTCATTGTTGGCTAGCGGCGACTCGCCCGTTCCGGACGGTTTGATTTCTTCCATTTCAGGCAGTTTAAGCGGCAATTCTTCTTCCGGAACCGTCGTCATCGTTCCGTCTTCCCAATGGATGATCGGTATCGGTTCTCCCCAGTAACGTTGACGCGAGAACAACCAGTCCCGCAATTTATACGTCACTTTACGTTTCCCGATTCCGTTTTCTTCCAACCAATTGATCATCGTTTCGATCGCTTCTTCATTATTCATGCCATTGATGAAGTCGGAATTGACATGCTCGCCATCGCCGACAAACGCTTCTTGTGAAATGTCGCCGCCTTTGACGACTTCGACGATAGGGAGATCGAATTTTTTCGCAAATTCGTAATCGCGTTGGTCGTGCGCAGGAACGGCCATGATGGCGCCTGTTCCGTACGTTTTAAGCACGTAATCGGCGATCCAAATCGGTATTTCTTTGTTGTTTACCGGGTTGATCGCATAAGCGCCAGTAAAGACGCCCGTCTTTTCTTTCGTCGTGTCGGTACGTTCGATTTCCGATTTGTTTTTCACTTCTTCAATGTAAGCTTCGACCGCTTCACGCTGTTCTTCCGTCACGATTTTCATCACTAAATCGTGTTCCGGCGCAAGCACCGCATATGTCGCGCCAAACAATGTGTCCGGGCGGGTCGTAAAGATTTGGAACGATTCATCGTGGTCTTTCACTTTAAAGGTGACCTCCGCACCTTCTGAACGACCGATCCAATTGCGCTGCATTTCTTTAATGTTTTCCGGCCAGTCGAGCTCTTCCAAATCTTCAAGCAAACGGTCGGCATATTCCGTGATTTTGAGCACCCATTGTTTCATCGGCTTTTTCACGACCGGATGGCCGCCGCGTTCGCTTTTGCCATCGATGACTTCTTCGTTCGCCAACACGGTACCGAGTGCCGGACACCAGTTGACTTCGACTTCGTCCATGTAAGCGAGGCCTTTTTCATACAATTTGATGAAAATCCATTGCGTCCACTTGTAGTAATTAGGATCCGTCGTGTTGATTTCTCGGTCCCAATCGTAAGAAAAGCCGAGTTCTTGAATTTGACGTCTGAAATTGTCGATGTTTTTTTGCGTAAATTCGGCAGGGTTTTTCCCTGTATCGAGCGCATATTGCTCTGCCGGAAGACCGAACGCATCCCAGCCCATCGGATGCAGCACTTCATAACCTTGCATCCGTTTCATGCGCGCTACGATGTCCGTCGCGGTATACCCTTCAGGGTGTCCGACGTGCAATCCTGAACCGGAAGGATAAGGGAACATATCCAAAATGTACATTTTCTTTTTGTCCGAGTGAACATCCGTTTTGAACGTCTTATTTTCCAACCAATATTTCTGCCATTTTTTCTCGATTTCGCGATGGTTATAATTCACAGTCGATGCCTCCCCTTCAATCTATTCCATTTAAAAGCTTCCCACGTCAACCTATCTGGGGAGCTATTATTACCAATTTTAGACGGGATCCTCGTTTCTCAATCATTTTATATACACATATGTACAATTATACTACTTTTTTCGCCGTTTTTGGATGATTGCTATGTGAATTGTAGAGAATCGTCCACAATTTGTCAAGATTCTCGCAATTTTTCATGACATACCGGCTTGGAAAATCAACTATATGGTAAAATTAATGGTACCATCTTTTATTTAAGTGATTTTCGAAAGGAATGACGATCAAATGATACAAGGCATTATCCCGTTTTCCCACGAACTGGTCAAACGCGCAGCGAAAGAAGGCGACATTGTCGTCGATGCGACATGCGGAAATGGAAACGATACGTTGTTTCTCAGTTACTTGGTTGAATCGAGTGGACAAGTGTACGCATTTGATATTCAACAAGAAGCGATTGACCGGACGAAGCAATTGCTCGATGAACATAAACGCAACAACGTCACGTTGATCAAAGACACCCATGCCAATGTTGATGAATATATAAAAGATAAAGAAGTCGCCGCTGCCATATTCAATTTAGGTTACTTGCCAAAAGGCGACAAAAAGATTGTGACGAAACCGGAATCGACGTTGTCGGCGGTAAAAAAACTACTAAAAATGTTGAAAAAGAACGGTTTGATCGTGCTTGTCGTCTACAGCGGCCATCCTGGCGGGCAGGAGGAAAAAAACGCGGTGCTTGAATTTGTCACCGCCTTAAACCAGCAACAATACACCGTGCTGCAATATCAATTTATCAATTTCATCAACAACCCGCCATTTGTCATTGCCATCGAAAAAAAGTAAAATGGTCTTATGCATCACTTTGGCATACTGCTATCCATCATTGCAAAGCAAAAAAGAAGTTGACTTGGGGGTAGGGCATCATGATTCATCACTACAAAAATATTGTACCACAAATCCATGAATCGGTTTTTGTCGCCAAGAATGCGACGATTATCGGCGATGTGACCATCGACGAAGAAAGCAGCATCTGGTTTCAATCCGTGATTCGCGGCGATGTTGCACCGACGCGGATTGGCAAACGAGTGAACATCCAGGACTTGTCTTTAGTGCACCAAAGCCCGGATGCACCGGTCATCATTGAAGATGACGTAACCGTGGGCCATCAAGTCACGCTGCACGGTTGCACGATCAGGAAAAACGCCTTGATCGGCATGGGTTCGGTAATTCTGGACAAAGCGGAAATTGGTGAAGGTGCGTTTGTCGGAGCCGGCAGCCTTGTTACGCCTGGGACGAAAATTCCACCGAACACGTTGGCGTTAGGCAGACCCGCGCGCGTCGTAAGAGAATTGACCGAAGAGGATCTGAAGGAAATGGAAAGAGTCCGCAAGTCTTACGTTGAAAAGTGTCATTATTACAAAAAACATACGGACTTGGGAATCGACTTATCAAAAATTTCGTCATTTAAATAATTTTACTTCAAGCTGCACTTCATGACAGTTGCTTTGTTGCCCGTTCATCAATCGGTAAGGGTGGTGGCTTGTATAAAAGTATTATTCATTGTCATCTCCTATTTTCTTGGTTTGTTCTTTTTGTTCCATTTCTTCAAGTTAAGGAAAACGAGTGACACATTGTTGAAAAGTGTATATGTATACTATTCCTTTATCTTTTTCCTTGCGGCTGCTGTCGTATTTGCCCATTTCGTAAATGACAATAAAGAAAAAATTTATGCATATGCGCCATATTTGGATTTTCGCAAAACAAACATCGTGAAAGATGAAGCGGCCATTTCCAATACGATGATTGAAACCGTTTCGATCAAAAATTCCGTCAAATTGGATGCGCCGCTCATTAAACAGTTGCCGGAATTGCCACGGGGCTGTGAAGTGACAGCGCTCGGCATGTTGTTGGCCTATCATGGCATCCATGTCGATAAAATGGAACTTGCCGAAAACGTGAGACGCAATCCTGCCAAGTACCGCAAAGTAGCGGGCAACATCCATTTTGGAAACCCGCACAATGGCTTCGTCGGCGATATGTATTCTTTTGATCGTCCTGGACTCGGCGTGTATCACGAACCGATTGCGGAATTGGCCGAAAAATATGCAGGCGATAAAACGATCGAAGATTTCACCGGGGAAGATTTTGACCGTATCATTCATCATCTGAATCACAACCGTCCCGTTTGGGTGATCATCAATTCTTGGTACAAGGCATTGCCGGAAAACCAATTTGAAGTGTGGCACACCGAAGACGGCCCCATCAAAATCACTTACCGGCTACATTCCGTATTGGTGACGGGATATGATGAGAACTATATATATTTCAACGATCCGCTCAATTATCGCAACAAAGCGGACAAAGAGAACTTCATCAAAGCTTGGGAACAAATGGGAAAGCAGGCAATCACGATACATTGATTGCCTGCTTTTCTTTTTGAAACGCAAATTTTTCTTCGATAAAAATTTGATGCCAAACCATGAAAATGAGGACCGTCCATAATTTTCTGCTCAAATCTTCTTTCCCAGAAGCGTGTCGTTCCAACATGTTCAACACTTCTTGTTTATTTAAGTATTCATCCGTCCCACTTTCTTCAATCAATGTTTTGGCCCAATCGTACAATTCATCTTTCAGCCAATGGCGAATCGGAACAGGAAAACCGAGTTTTTTGCGAGCTAACACGTGATCCGGCACGATGCCCCTTGCAGCTTCGCGTAAAATTCGCTTCGTCGTCCCTTCCGCAATGGTATAATGCAGCGGCAATTCCCGTGCCACTTCAAACACACGGATATCGACAAACGGCATCAAGACGGTCAAACCATTTGCCCGGGACATTTTATTCGCTTTCAATAAAATATCCCCCGGAAGCCACGTATGGATGTCGATATATTGCATTTGCGTCGTATGCGGTTCGTCGGCAACCCTTTCATAAAACGGCTGTGTGACATTGCGATAAGTGAATTTATCGTCATAATTTAACAGCAACGACTTTTTCTCATCTTCTTCAAAAATTTTCGCATTACCTATATATCTATCACGTAAAGGCGTCGTTCCACGTTCGATGAAACTTTTCCCTTTCACATTGTCAGGAAGCAAAGCCGCAAGTTTGTTCAAACCAACTTTTAAGACGGACGGAATGTAATTGAACATTTTTAATGACTCGGCTTCCCGATAAATGTTATAACCGCCGAAAAATTCATCCGCCCCTTCTCCTGACAATGCATAATCGACATGTTTTTTCGCTTCGCGTGCGACAAAATAGAGAGGGACACACGCTGGATCGGCCAACGGATCTTCCATATGCCATATGATTTCTGGCAATCTATCAACATACTCTTCAGCGGTGATCACTTTGGAAATGTTTTCGACACCGAGTTTGGCCGCCGATTCTTGAGCGACTTCTATTTCGGAATAACCTTCCCGCTCGAAACCGACGGAAAATGTTTTCAAATCAGGTTTGATGTCCTTGGCAATTGCAGCTACAAATGTCGAATCGATTCCGCCCGATAAAAACGAACCGATCGATGTTTTCCCTTCCATCATCGTGAAAACGGAATCGTACAATGCTTCACGGATCCGCTTGATAAGAGCATGTTTTTCGGTTAAGACCGGATGAAACGAACGGTCATAATAAAGTTTCGTGCTCCGTTGGTTCGTTTCATCAAACACTACGTAATTTCCCGATGGGACCAGGAAAATGTTTTCTGTAATCGTTTGTGGGTTAGGAACATATTGGAAACTTAAATATTGCTGCAACGCCTTTTGATCGACTCGATGGTCCTTTAACGTGTTGACGATCGCCTTTTTCGAGTTGGCAAACATAAAGCCATCGGTAAATTCATGATAATATAAAAAGTTCGTTCCAAATTGATCGCGGACAAGCATTGCTTTTTGGGCTAATTTGTCATATATGAATAAAGTGAAATAACCGCGGATTTCACGGAAGATTCCTTCCCCGTTTTTACGGTATAAAATTTCCAAAGCTTCGATGAACGGGACATCCGCATCGAGTGACACTTTTTCGACCAATTCCTGCTCGTTAAAACAAATGCCTGAAAAAAGTAAAACTGTCTCATCCGTTGCCAGAACGGACGGTTCGTCTTCTGTCCGTTTTATATCGATGGCCAGAAAAACATTGCCGCATTCCATATAAGTTTCATAGTTTTCTAATTTTATGTTTTTGATGATTTCTTCGACTGTTGTTGTCTTTTCTCGATAATATATTCCGACATATCTTTCCATCCTACCATCTCCTCATTATGAAACGAAAATATTTTACCATAAATAAAACGAACAGAAAACATGTTTATTAAATTGCTCGATTTTGACAAATTTGGCATCACTGATGCACCAGGCGTAAAATATCGTCGACTTTATCCAATTTCTCCCACGACAAATCCAAATCGTTGCGGCCGAAATGACCGTATGCGGCCGTTTGACGATAAATCGGGCGCCGCAAATCTAACGAATCAATGATGCCTGCCGGCGTCAAATCGAACACTTCGCGGATGATGTTGACGATTTTTTCTTCCGGAATTGAATTGGTTCCGAACGTATCGACAGAAATCGATACCGGTTCGGCGACACCGATGGCGTAAGCGATTTGCACTTCACATTTTTTCGCCAATCCGCTGGCAACGATGTTTTTCGCCACATGCCGGGCAGCGTATGCAGCGGAACGGTCCACTTTCGTCGGGTCTTTTCCGCTAAATGCGCCTCCGCCGTGATGTGCGTAGCCACCATATGTATCGACGATAATTTTTCTTCCTGTCAAGCCGACGTCGCCTTGTGGCCCGCCGATGACAAAACGTCCAGCAGGGTTGATGAAATATTTTGTGTTTTCATCCAACAGTTCGGCCGGAACGGTCGGTTTAATGACATGTTCAATCATATCTGCGTAGATTTGCGGTTGTTCGACTTCCGGATGGTGCTGCGTTGATACGACGATGGCGTCGATGCGTACCGGGCGGCCGTTTTCATCGTATTCAACCGTCACTTGCGTTTTTCCGTCTGGACGCAAATAAGGGACGACCCCTTGCTTGCGGACATCCGCCAGCCTTTTTGCCAACCGATGCGCTAAATAAATCGGCATCGGCATATATTCGTCCGTCTCGTCGCAAGCAAAGCCGAACATCAATCCCTGGTCTCCGGCACCGAGCGTTTTTTCTTTCTTCCCTTCACGGGATTCCAATGCCATGTCAACACCCATGGCGATGTCTGGCGATTGTTCGTCGATTGACGTGAGCACTGCGCACGTCTCCGCATCAAAACCGAATTTCGCCCGCGTATAACCGATTTCTTTCACCGTTTGCCGTACGATCGACGGAATATCGACATACACTTTTGTCGTAATTTCGCCCGCTACTAGCACCAAACCTGTCGTGACGGTAGTTTCACATGCGACACGCGCCATTGGATCCCTTTTTAAGATTTCATCCAAAATCGCGTCGGATATTTGATCGCATATTTTGTCCGGATGGCCTTCCGTCACCGATTCCGAAGTGAATAAACGACGTTTTTTCCCCAATGCATTTGCCTCCCATGCGATAAAGTATACGGAGCTCTTTTCATGAAGAGTGATGAAAGGTACCTGGTCGTATGTTTCATGATAAATATATGTTAATAATGGATGTTCATCCGTGTTGATGTCGCCGAAATAAAAAATCCTTTCCTGCAAACATGAGGAAAGGAACAAATTCACCTTTCACTCTTATTGTTCAAGGAAATGAATCCTTGCTTCAGGTTAGCACCTTATCACTTCAAGTGATGGTTGCCGGGCTTCCTCGGGTCTGTCCCTCCACCAACTCTGAATAAGAGTTTCCGTTACTTCACATGCTAACCAAATATGATGAACATGTCAACTAAACATCATCCACGATTTTAGAGGGCTTACATCGACGTTTATTTTATAATTCTTTGTCGATTAAATTTTTCTTTGTTAAAATAATAAGTAATTTCTGCGAAAGAACTGCCATTTTGCTGTACGTTCATGTGAGCCCATTCACAAAAATGTAACTTTTATAACCTTTTGTCATAAAAATATAATAATATTAGTAGGTAATATTTGATTCAATATGTTATACTAAATTAAAAATATTTGCCAATAGAATATTATTTTAAAAAGGATGGATAGTGTAATGAATACGACAGCTAAGTCAATTGCAAGCGAACAATTTGCAAACCATAAAAACTTACACGTCAACTTATCTGTACCTTTGCTCGTTGAAAAAATTTTAGCGCGCGGTGAAGGCATCTTGACAGCAACTGGCGCGGTGCGAGCGACGACGGGGAAATACACAGGCCGTTCCCCAAAAGACCGCTTTATCGTCCGCGATAAAGTGTCGGAAAACACGGTCGACTGGGGCGCAGTCAACCAGCCGATCGACGAAGAAACATTCGAAAGACTTTACAATAAAGTCATCGATCACCTTAATGCAAAAGACGAATTGTTCTCCTTCAAAGGATTCGCTGGAGCGGACAAAAAGTACCGTTTAGCGGTCGAAGTGATCAACGAATACGCGTGGCACAACCTGTTTGCGCGTCAATTGTTCATCGTTCCGACGGAAGAAGAATTGGCGGAACATGAAACGGAATTCACCGTCCTTTCAGCGCCGACATTAAAAGCCGATCCGGAGGTGGACGGAACCAGATCTGAAGCGTTCATCGTCATTTCTTTTGAAAAACGCGTCATCTTGATCGGCGGAACGGAATATGCTGGGGAGATCAAAAAATCGATCTTCTCTGTCATGAACTACTTGTTGCCACAACAAGACGTATTATCGATGCACTGCTCCGCAAACGTCGGCAAAGAAGGGGACGTCGCGTTGTTCTTCGGCCTTTCCGGAACTGGAAAAACGACATTATCCGCCGATCCATACCGTAAATTGATCGGCGACGACGAGCACGGCTGGAGCCCGAACGGCGTTTTTAACATCGAAGGCGGCTGCTACGCAAAATGCGCCGATTTATCAAAAGAAAAAGAACCGCAAATTTACAATGCGATCCGTTTCGGTTCAGTGTTGGAAAACGTCATTGTCGACGAGAAAACACGCGAACCGGATTATTCCGATACGTCATTGACGGAAAATACACGTGCGGCTTATCCGCTCGAAAATATCGACAATATCGTCATGCCTAGTGTCGCTGGTCATCCGAACACGATCATCTTTTTGACAGCTGACGCATCAGGCACATTGCCGCCAATCAGCAAGTTGACGAAAGAACAAGCGATGTACCACTTCTTAAGCGGTTATACAAGCAAATTGGCAGGTACGGAGCGAGGCGTTACAGAGCCGGAAGCTACCTTCTCCGCTTGCTTCGGTTCACCATTCTTGCCGCTTTCACCTGATGTTTATGCCAAGATGTTGGGTGAAAAAATCGATCAATACAATGCGAACGTCTTTTTGGTCAACACTGGTTGGACAGGTGGACCATACGGCGTCGGCGAACGAATCCAACTATCTTATACACGTGCGATGATCACGGCTGCACTTGAAGGTGAATTGAATAAAGTCGAAACCATTCAAGATGAAATCTTCGGTTTGCACATTCCTGCCCACGTACCAGGTGTGCCGGATGAAGTGCTCATCCCGAAAAATACGTGGGAAGACAAAGATGCTTACGATGAAGCGGCGAAAAAACTTGCGATGGAATTCCATAAAAACTTCGAAAAATTCCCGAATGCAAGCGAAGACATCAAAGCAGCTGGTCCATTATACAAAGGAGAATAAACGAAACCGAAAAAACTCGACCATTCGTGGTCGAGTTTTTTTGTTGCACAAAATGAAACATCACGGCATACCCTATTTGTGATTGATGACTACGAAAGGGGTATTTGAGCATTGAGACGCTTTAAATGGCTAAGCATCATCTTCATCGTCGTTTTGTTTTCTTTGGCCGCTTGTTCCAGCAAATCGGAACAGATCGACATCACGTTGGCGGAAGTTACCCGTTCTGTATTTTACACACCGCAGTATGTAGCATTGGAAAAAGGTTTCTTTGAAGAAGAAGGCTTGAACGTCGATCTGCAAACCACTTGGGGCGGCGATAAAACAATGACGGCATTGTTATCGGATCACGCAGACATCGCACTAGTCGGATCGGAAACTTCCATTTACGTCTACCACCAAGATGCGACGGATCCGGTCATTAACTTTGCACAACTCACACAAACGGACGGCACTTTTCTCGTAGCGAAAGAACCGATGCCTAATTTCACATGGGATGATTTAAGAGGTGAAAAATTCCTTGGACAACGAAAAGGCGGCATGCCGCAAATGGTCGGGGAATTCGTATTGAAAAAACACGGCATTGATCCGCACAACGATTTAGACGAGCTGATTCAAAACATCGACTTTGCGAACATCCCAGGGGCGTTTGCTTCCGGCGATGCAAAATTCGTCCAATTGTTTGAACCGACGGCAAGCGTTTTTGAAAAAGAAGGAAAAGGTTACGTGATCGCTTCATTCGGTGAAGAGTCAGGATTGATTCCTTACACCGTTTTCATGGCTAAAGAAAGCTTATTTGACGACGAGCGCAACATCATCGAAAAATTTACCCGGGCGATTTATAAAGCGCAGCTCTGGGTAGAAGAGCATGATGCTGAAGAGATTGCAAAAGTTGTCGAGCCGTATTTTGAAGATGCCGAATTGGACATTTTGGCTTCATCGATCGAACGCTACAAACAACAAGGATCATTTGCACTCGATCCAATTTTGACGGAAGAAGCTTGGCAAAACTTGTTGGACATTATGGAAGAAGCCGGCGAACTTCCAGGTGATGCTCCATATGATGAATTAGTGAACACAGAAATCGCGGAAAAAATCATCTCTGAAATCAAGTAGCAAGTTTCAACAAAATACAGAAAACAACCATGAGACGGAAACGAAGAAAGGGGCACATCGATGACTTTTTTACAGTTTCAAGACGTGTCGCATCATTACTTCACTCCGACCGGCTATACGAAAGCACTTGAAAATATTTCGTTTTCGGTCCACGAAGGCGAATTTGTATCAATCATCGGGCCGAGCGGATGTGGCAAATCGACGATTCTTTCTTTGATTGCACGATTGATCAGACAAACGGAAGGGGAAATAACGATTCGGGGCATCCCGCTTCAAGAGACGGACACGGAAGTCGGATATATGCTGCAAAACGACTATCTGTTCCCGTGGAAATCGATTTTGAACAACATTTTGCTCGGGCCGAAAATCAAAAAACAATTGACGGAAGAAACGATCGCACGCGCTCACCAATTTTTGAAAGATGTTCAGCTGTCGCACACGACAGACCAATACCCTCAAGAATTGTCGGGCGGCATGCGGCAGCGCATCGCCCTCGTCCGCACCTTGATGACCGACCCGGAAATATTGTTGTTCGATGAACCGTTTTCCGCACTTGATTACGTGACGAAATTGCAGCTGGAAAATTTGGTCGCCAAACTGATGAAAACGTATCAAAAAACGGCCATTCTCGTCACGCATGACATCGGGGAAGCGATTTCGATGAGCGACCGGATCTTTTTAATGGACGCTTCGCCCGGAACCATCGTCAAAACGTTTGAAGTGCCGGAAAAATTGCGCGAAATTGAACCGTTTTACGTAAGGAGACAACCGGAATATCAACCTTTATTCGATGAAATATGGCATCATTTCGACGGTCGGGACGCGGGCAGAAAGGAGCCTAGCGATGTTGAAAAAAACGATCGATAACATTTTGTATGATCAATATTTGGCAAAAAAAAGACGGAGAAGAAAATTCATCATCGCGACCCAAATCATTTTATTAATCGTACTTGTCGTATCATGGGAATTGTTGAGCCGCAATTACATCATCGATCCGTTGATTTTCAGCTCGCCGACGAAAGTCGCCAAGCTAATAATGGAAAAATTCGGCGACGGCACCCTTTTATACCATTTGCGCTACACCGTGTTTGAAACGATACTCGGGTTTATCCTTGGGACGGCTGGCGGCATCATTATCGCATCCATTTTATGGTCGTCGAAACGATTGGCCGAGATCGTCGATCCATATTTGGTCGTGTTGAACGCCATGCCGAAAGTCGCCTTAGGGCCGATGATCATCGTCGCACTTGGACCTGGGATGTTTTCCATCATCATGATGGGTGCGATCATCTCCGTCATCATTACAACGATCGTCGTCTACTCCGCATTCAATGAAGTGAACCCGAACTATTTGCACGTCGTAAGAAGTTTTGGCGCATCCCGTGCAGTCTGTTTCAAAGAAGTCGTCTTTCCAGCGACGATCCCGACGATGATTTCCACGTTGAAAGTGAATGTCGGACTCAGCTGGGTCGGCGTCATCGTCGGTGAATTCCTCGTTTCAAACCAAGGTTTAGGTTATTTGATCATTTACGGGTTTCAAATTTTCGACTTTACACTCGTCATGTCGAGCCTCGTAATCATCGCTTGCTTGGCTGCGGTCATGTACGTTCTCGTTGAACGTCTTGAAAAAATGTTGATTAAAGGGTTTAAATAAAAGATGAAGGCTGGGACAAAACGAAACGATCGCTTTGCCCAGCCTTTTCGGCGTTTTCTTGTGCAATGGAAATTGTTGATTTTATCTTAAGGACCTAGGCTGTCTCAACCTGGTAAAACGCATGTTCCACGCAATTTAGCCATTTATTATCGTTTAATTGGAAACGTTAAAATGCTTCTTTATATAATCCATGCTTAACGTTAAGACATCATCTTTCATCATGAAGCTAAAACGTTCATGCTCCCGCAAATTTTTCGGCAATTCGTCGATCAAAACCGGCCCTTTCGTTTCGAAATAATGGTCTTGCATTTTCAGCTCATCGACCAACGCAAAATACACATTTTTGATGACGGAATCGCCTTTAGCGTCGACGAAATATTGACCGACGTAATGGAGCTGTTTGATCGTCGCTCCTGTTTCTTCCATCACTTCCCGATGCGCCGCTTGTTCGGGCGTCTCACCTTTTTCCACTTTTCCTCCGGGAAATTCCAACCCGCGCGAATGATGTTCGGTGAGCAACCATTTTCGACGATATTGGCAAATGACGAAAACATGTTTCGGAAATTTTGAAAAAGGGGCCGTTTCAAAAGAAAATTTCACTTTGTTTTGATAAAAATCTTTGAACGAATAAATCATCGACGACAACTGCCTTTATTTTGTCTTCTACCTTTCATTGTAGATGGTCCACATCGAAATGAAAACCAAATTGATCACGACCGTTTTTCGTCCAGCGAACGGTCGCTCAAAATGCCTTCGCTTTCGATGAACCGTTTCGTATCCGCATCACCAAGCTCGTAAATCAATTGCAACGCTTCTGTAAATGATCGGTCGTAAAGGTCGTTGCCACGGTCGTGATGATACGGAACGAACGGGACATGAGAACGCCAATAAGCTTCCCGGTCGGCTTCATAAACCCGGTCGAATATGCGCCGCAATTGCTCGACTTCCTCATCTGTCGCAAAAATTTTGTAATGATGGTTGTTATCGAATTTTGTTTGGGAAATTTCACGCGACTGCATATCGACATAATACCACTTCTTTTCCATGTAATCGCACCTCCTGTAATTCCTCATACCGTTAACATGGCCGATTACATGGGTCTTCATGTATTAATCAAGCTGTTCTTTCAAACGGCGGCGCATGATTTTGTTCGAGGCGTTGCGCGGCAAGCGATCGACAAAAATGATTTCGCGGGGCGCTTTGTACGATGCGATTTTACGTCTCACAAATTCGATCAGCGCATCTTCTGCGATGGCATCTTTAGCGACGACGAATGCCACCGGCACTTCCCCCCAACAGGCGTCACGCTTGCCGACGACGGCCGCTTCTTTCACACCGGGATAAGCCATGAGCACTTGTTCGACTTCTGATGGATAAATGTTTTCCCCGCCGGAAATGATCAAATCCGAACGTCTGTCCACGACATACAAAAATCCGTCCTCGTCGAGATAGCCTAAATCGCCCGTATGAAACCATCCGTCTTTGAATACTTGTTCATTGACGTCCGGCATTTCGTCGTAGCCGTGGAACACCATTGGGCCTTTCACCAAAATTTCGCCGATGCCTGCTTCATCCGGATTGTCGATTTTTACACTTGCCGGAAAAAGCGGTTTCCCGGCCGAACCTATTTTTTTGCGAATATAGGCGGCGCTTAACGTGACGATTTGCGAACTCGTTTCCGTCATGCCATACGATAAAAACACGGGCATCTGTTTTTGAACGGCGCGTTCTAATACAGGTTCCGGGATTCCGCCGCCGCCCAAAAGCAGACAACGGACGTGCTCCGGGAACGGTTCCTCGCCGATTTCATCGAGCAACTGCTGCAACATCAACGTCACGAGCGAGGCGACCGTCACCTTTTTTTCATACAGCGCTTCTTTCAACGTTTTCACATCATATTTTTCCATGAAAAACACGGTCATCCCGTACGTCACGCTGCGGATTAAAATCGACAAGCCGCCGACGTGGAACATCGGCAAAGTAAGCAGCCATTTATCATCGTCGTCTAACCCGAGATTCAAAACGGAACCAATCGCGCTGAACCAGTGGTTGCCGTACGTATGTATGACGCCTTTCGGGAAACCGGTCGTTCCCGACGTGTACATCATCGTAAACGGCGCCGTCAAATCGATCACTTCCGCCAAACGCACTTCTTTTTCAGATAGAGAATGGATGTCTTCAAACGTATATTGCTTCGGAAAAGCGAGCCGTTTTTCTTCTAGCAACGATCGTTCGCCTAATAAAATTTTCGCTTTTGATTTCTCCAACTGGTACATCAATTCCCGTTCCGTCAGGCGGACATTCAAAAAGACGATCAATGCTTCCAAATAGCTCAACGCATGTATCGCGGCGATCATGTCGAAAGAATTGCGGGACAATATGGCCACTCGCGTCCCTTTACCGATCGACAAGTTGGCCAATTTTTTTGCCAACCGTTCACTTGCCTCTTTCAACTCCAAAAAGGTGAGCTTTCTTCCGTCCGGCCATTCGAGCGCAGGTTTTTCCGGATGAAGATACGCCTGCTTCGTCAACCAATGCGGCATTTTTGTATACATGAATATCCCTCGCCAACTCATTTCATGATGTTTAAACAATGTAAAAAAACCTTTGCCTCTAAAAGACAAAGGTTCTCGTGTTTACGGAAAACGCGGGAACTTCCCAAAGTCAGGTTTGCGCTTCTCTTTGAATGCGTCGCGGCCTTCTTTCGCTTCGTCCGTCGTATAGTAAAGCAACGTCGCATCGCCGCCCATTTGCTGCAACCCTGCCAAACCGTCCGTCGCCGCGTTGAAGGAAGCTTTCAAGAAACGGAGTGCTGTCGGAGATTTTTCCAAAATCTCTTCGCACCATTTGAGCGTTTCTTCTTCCACCTGCTCCAACGGAACGACTTTGTTGACAAGTCCCATCTCATACGCTTCTTGCGCATTGTATTGTCGGCATAAGTACCAAATTTCGCGAGCGCGTTTTTGACCGACGATTTCCGCCAACAGTCCTGCACCGTAGCCCGCGTCAAAGCTGCCCACTTTCGGGCCCGTTTGGCCAAAAATCGCATTATCCGCGGCAATCGTCAAATCACAAACGACATGCAGGACGTGTCCGCCGCCGATCGCATATCCTTTGACCATAGCGATGACGGGTTTCGGAATCGTGCGGATCAAACGCTGCAAATCAAGGACGTTCAAGCGCGGAATCTGGTCTTTTCCGACATAGCCGCCGTGGCCGCGGACATGTTGGTCTCCGCCGGAACAAAACGCTTTGTCTCCGGCACCTGTCAAAATGATGACGCCGATGTCCGAATCGTCGCGTGCATCGGAAAAAGCGTCGATCATTTCATTGACCGTCAACGGCGTGAACGCATTATGTTTTTCGGGACGGTTGATCGTAATTTTGGCGATTCCGTTATACTTTTCGTAAATGATTTCTTCGTAATCTCTCACTTTCTCCCATTGAACTGTCATCCATTACACCCCTTTAGTCGTTTAAAACCCGTTAAATATGTACGCTTTTTGACATATGTTAACGAATTTCACCGATTTTGAACATGCTCTTTAATTATTGTAACAAACTTTTCGGCTTGTTCAAGATGAACGTTGTGCCCCGCACCTTTTACAACTTCCAATTTGCTCGATTTGATCAGCCGGTTCATTTCTTTGTTGATCGAGACATATTTGTCGTCCAGACTGCCGACGATGAGCAGCACGGGCATGTCGAGTTCATGCAACCGGTCCCACCAAGGCGTTTGCGCTCCGGTCCCCATTCCCTTCAACGAAATGACAAGGCCTTCGACCGTATTTGACAAACGTTCGCTGCGAATCTTTTGCTTGATTTGTTCGGGGAGCCGTTTTTGCGACTGAAAGAGCGGGATGTTTTCCCAATACGAAACGAATTGCTCCAACCCTTTCGTTTGCATCATCTCGATCAACGCTTCATCTTGTTTCACGCGCTCGTTCCGTTCTTTTTCCGTTTTCAAGCCGGGAGAGGCGCTTTCCAAAATGAGCGAACGGAGTGTATGGCCATACTTCATCGCATAAGAAAGCGCACTCCGGCCCCCGAGGGAATAGCCGAGCAGATGAAACGAATCGATGTTCAACTTACGCGTCAATTCATGCAAGTCATCGACGAACTCATCCATCAGGACGATCCGTTCCGTTTTAGTTTGTCCATGACCAGGCAAATCTATCGTCAGCACTTGATAATTTTCTTCCAGATAGGCTTTGATCGTAGTCCAAGATTGTTTGCTTCCGGTGAAACCATGCAGCAAAACAAACGGTTCGCCTTTTCCGGAAATGTCGTATGCGTAAGTCGTCCCGTTCAATTCAATGAAGCTTGGCATGTTCTTCCAACCTCTTTGCGATTTCGTTCCACAACTCCCGGTGCCATGCGACGTTTTCATTCCGGTCGGTGCGAACTTCGATGACGGTGAACGTTTCGCGTTCATAGCTTTCCGCTAAAGCATCGAGCAACCGCTCTTTCGTCTTTACAAGTTCGTATGTGCCTCGATACATGTCCACCGCATGGCGAAAATCGATATCCAACGGGGTTCCAAATAAATGTTCGAAATGTTTTTCTTCTTTCGCTTGCGGCAGGAAGGAAAAAATCCCGCCACCGTTATTGTTGAGCAATACGATCGTAATCGGCAGGCGGTAACGCATCGCAATGAACAAACTGTTTAAGTCATGATAAAAACTCAAATCGCCGATGATAAGCGTCACCCGTTTGCCGGCCGCCGCCACACCGAGCGCACTTGACAGCGTGCCGTCAATGCCGCTTACACCACGATTGGCGTAAACGCTGATTTGTTTTTCGGTCGGCATAAAGAACGTATCGACATCGCGGATCGGCATGCTGTTGGCGACGAATACACAATCACCGCTCCGCAATTGTCTGACGACTTCCCTCACCGCCGTCCCTTCCGTCAACGTAGGGCTTTTTGCTTCGTTCAAGCGATTTTTGGCGATCGTCTCGAGCTCAATCCATACATTTAACCAATCCGCATGTCCCTGATCCGCATCGACCAACGGCAACAGATCTTTGCACAGTTGTGCACCATCGGCGATGATGTAGTGGCTTTTATGGTTCGTCGGCTCCCGAACCATGTCATGATTTTCCACGACGAACTGCGGGACGTCGGCGTGTTCGTTTACGTAGAACATATAATGTTTTGAAATGGGCATCGCACCAAAGCGAATGATAAAATCCGGTTTCAAACGGTTCCTTAACACTTCAGAACGAAAAATCGTATCATACGTGGCGATGATCGTCCTTTTGCCATGCTTGCCTGCACGCAACTGGGAAAGTGGATCGGCCAATACCGGTATGTTCAACATCTCACTTAAAGCGGTAACGCTCTCCGCCAAATCATCGTCGACTTGTGGTCCGCATACGATGAGACCGTTTGGATGGTTCGACAAAAATTTGCTCAACGAATGTAAATCGGCTTCGCCAAGCCGCTTTTTCCCTGAAAAAAACTCGGCGCGGCGGCTTTCGTTTTTTGACCATAATTTAGCGAGCGAAAGATCGGGCATCAACGGTTCACGGAACGGAAAATTGACGTGAACCGGACCCGGATTTGCTTCTGACGCAGCTTGCATCACCCTGAACGCGCGGTTGCGAACATATTTAAGCATTTCCGCTTCATCCGACGGCGGCGCCATTTCCAAAAACAGTTTGACGAAATCGCCGTACATGCCAATTTGGTCGATCGTTTGATTTGCACCGACGTTTCGCAATTCATGCGGACGGTCGGCGGTGAGGACGACCAACGGCACGCGATTGTAATAAGCTTCGATCACCGCCGGAAAATAATTGGCCGCCGCAGTCCCTGATGTGCAAACCAACGCGACAGGCCGCTTTTTCGCTTGGGCGATCCCTAAAGCGAAATAAGCCGCCGAACGTTCATCGATCACGATCCAATCCTTTATTTTTTCATTTTCCGCAAATAACACTGCCAACGGGGTCGAACGCGAACCGGGTGAAATGACGACGTCCTCCAAGCCGCTTAGCGCGAGTTCGTCGATGAAATTCACGATATATCGAGTCAATTGTTCCGTATAATTCATTCACGATCCTCCAAAATCGTCAACATCGGCAAAAATTTCACAGCCGTTTCTTGATATTCGATTTCCGGGTCGGAGTCGCCCATCACACCGCATCCGGCAAAGAGCGAAACTTCATCTCCTTGAACGAGCCCGGAACGGATCGCCACAGCGAACTCACTATTGCCATGATAATCGACCCAGCCGATCGGTGCGCCATACCAGCCACGATCAAACTGTTCTTCCTCGCGGATGAACTCGAGTGCCGTATCGCGCGGCACACCGCCGAGGGCAGGCGTCGGGTGAAGCACTTCGATCAATTGAAAGACGGTGACGCCGTTTTTCAATTTCGCTGTGACCGGAGTGTATAAATGCTGCAAATTTCGCAACGTCAAGATGACTGGTTGATCAGGGATGTTGATGTTAAAACAGAACGGTTCGATGCTGGAGCGGATCATTTTGACGACATGGTCATGTTCTTTGCGGTTTTTGGCATCATTTAACAATTCGTCGGCTATTTCGGCATCTTCCGCTTCACTGTTTCCACGCGGTGCGGTTCCGGCAAGGCAAGTGGACAATAAATCCGCCCCTTTCAGCCGCACCAACCTTTCCGGCGATGCGCCAACAAAACAATCGTCTCCTTGTTCATATGCGAAAATGTAACTTTGTTTTTGCGTTTCCATCAGCTTTTCGATCAATGAGCCGACATTCACTCGCTCTTTCAATTTGATCCTCAACTCACGTGCAAGGACGATTTTTTCCGCTTTGTCATTGTTGATCGCCTTGACCGCTTTTTTGACGGATTCCATCCATTTATCTGTATTTTTTTCCATCTTATAGATGATTTTTTGTTTAACGTCGGTTTGTTGTCGTTTTTCGCCGCTTAACGTCCGTTTCATCGCTTCTTTATCTTGGGCAATCAAGTGTATATCCGTTTCCTCATCAATGAGACGGTTCATCGTAAAATAATATTCACCGTTTACATATACGACTAAGTAAGCCGGGACGGTCAATTGGCTGACGGGAAAGTTTTTCCAAAGCTCGCTTCGTTCACGCAATGGATCAAAGCTCATCCCGCCAAAAGCGGTCAACCCGGTGCCTTCCGCTTCATACGGATTATATATTGAAGCGTTGCGGACTAGTTCGCTCCACTTTTCATCCAATAGTTTGAAGCGATTTTCCGTCGCAACGATTTCCATCGCAGTTCCAAAACCGAACAGCATAAACGTTTGCTCATTATTCGACCAAAACAATCTATTTAAATGAAACGGTTCGACTTGATCGAAAGCTTGTACAAGCGATAAAGGTTCCATTTTTTCCGTCCAACTGACAAGTTGCGAACCCCTCTTCATACGCGCCTGTTTCAACGCCTCTTCGAGAAAGGATCTCAACGTCGTTTCCTTCAATTGCATCATTTATAAAATAACCCCCACGAAACTCGTCCAAATGTCCTTCCTCTATTCTATGCTCTTTATGAGCGATACTCAAGCGAATGAAAAAAATTTTTCAATGAAAACCATTTCATTTTTCATGAAAAGACCGAACTCTTTCATATACCTAAATGATAGGTTAATTGACACACCGTTTGATTTTCCATTAAGATGAATATGATAAGAAGTTGAGACAGAAGGAGCATACGATGACACAAGACAATATGAATATTCGAGAAGCGCTGAATGAAAAAGGCGGATGGCAAGTTTGGTGGCGGCTGACTCGTCCGCATACGTTGACAGCATCCTTTATTCCTGTTTTTGTCGGTACGATGTACGCAGTGATCACAGACAATTCCTTCCATTTGCCGTTATTCCTCGCCATGTTGATCGCCTCTCTCTTGATTCAGATCGCCACAAACATGTTCAATGAATATTACGATTACGTACGCGGATTGGACAACGAACAGTCTGTCGGCATCGGCGGCACGATCGTGCGCGATGGCGTCAAACCGAAAACCGTGCTGCATTTGGCCTTTTTATGTTTTGGAATTGCCATATTGTTCGGCATTTACATATCAGCAATGACAAGTTGGTACGTGGCGCTGATTGGCGCCGTCTCCATGTTGATCGGCTATTTGTACACGGGTGGGCCGATGCCCATTGCCTATACCCCATTTGGCGAATTGTTTTCCGGCCTGCTCATGGGGACGGTCATGATCGGGATCAGTTTCTTCATCCAATCGATGTACGTATCAACTGAAGTCGTCATCATTTCGATTCCTGTCGCCATCTTGATTGGATCCATTTTGTTGTCAAATAACATCCGCGATCGCGAAAACGATGCAAAAAGCGGCAGAAAAACGTTGGCCATTTTAGTTGGGCATAAAAATGCCGTGATCATTTTGGCTGCCGCATTTTTCACTGTATATGTAAGCACGCTCATCTTCATCATGATCGGCCTCTTGCCCGCCTGGTCATTGCTCACTTTATTGAGCGTGAAAAAAGCATACGACGCGGTAAACGGATTCATCGGAAAATCAGAACCGCTCGAAATGATGCCGGCGATGGCGGCAACCGCAAAGACGAACACCATTTACGGTTTATTGCTAGGACTTTCTTTATTCATCAGCAAATTCGTTTCATAAAGCATCGTACTTAGGAGGAGTAATAATGGAATTGACAGATGTGAAAAAAGTGAAAAACAAATTGATGGAATCGTTGGGGATCGAAATTGTGGAACTGGACAAAAATAAAGTCGTCATGTCGATGCCGGTGGACGAACGGACACATCAACCGTACGGTTATTTGCACGGGGGCGCCAGCGTCCTGTTGGCGGAAACCGTCGCGAGCATCGGGGCCACACTTCATGTGGACGTCAATGAAAAGGACGTTTTCGGCATGGAAATCAACGCCAATCACATCCGCAGCAAACGCGACGGCAAAGTGTTTGCAATCGGAACGCCGCTTCATATCGGCCGAACGACGCAAGTTTGGAGCATTGAAATCAAAGATGAAAACGACAAACTCGTCTGCATTTCACGCTGTACGATCGGCGTCGTCGAGCGCAAACGCCGCTGATTTCTTCCATGCGCATGTTTCGCTTGCGGCGAAAGCGTTTCACTAAAGGGGGAGCTCATTATGTGTATCATCAGTTTTCATTTCCAACAACACCCCAAATATAAATTGATCGTCCTGGCCAATCGTGATGAAATGTACCGCCGTCCGACAAAACATGCCCATTTTTGGGAAGACCACCCGAACTTGCTTGCGGGAAGGGACTTGGAAGCGAATGGAACTTGGCTGGGAATGACGAAAGACGGGCGTTTTGCGGCGTTGACGAATTATCGTGACGTCAAATATTTTCATACGGCCAATAAACGGTCCCGCGGGGAAATCGTCGCCAATTATCTCACGGGAAAAGACGATCCCGTTCACTATTTGGAACAATTGCATGAAAAACGCCATCAATACAACGGCTTCAACGTCATCGTCGGGAGTCCGGACGAATTGTACTATTACGGCAACGAACAAGGCGAAATCATAAAAATCGAGCCGGGGACGCACTCGTTAAGCAACCATTTGTTGAATACGCCTTGGCCGAAAGTGGAACGGGCAAAAGAAATGTTGGCGAACTACGTTTTGGACAACGAAACGGTCGATCCTGACGTGTTGTTCGAACAATTGCACGACCGTACGATCGCGCCGGATGAATCGCTGCCTGATACCGGTGTCGGATTGGAGTTGGAGCGAAAATTGTCGCCAATATTCATTCGCACCGATAACTACGGAACGCGATCCTCAACCGTCATTCTCGTCTCCCACGACAACGAAGTGCAATTCATCGAACGGATTTTCAACGATGGCGCATTTAAAAAAGAAATTCCTTACCATTTCAAAATAAATGATTAACGTAAAAAGCGGTCATTCAATAAAAAGAATGACCGCTTATATCTTCATGAACTTAACAATTGGGTGCGTTTCTGTTCGATCCATTCGCGCATCTTGATGAAGAGCGGAATGAACAGCAAGGCTACGATGATGCCTTTAAGCAAATTGAATGGCAAGATTGCACTCAATACAGTTGCCATTTTGGCCGAACTGGACAGACCTTCCTCCACGCCGGAAACCCACAAATAAGCTGGCAAGATGATAAGATAGTTCAGGATGCTCATGATGACCGCCATGACCAATGTGCCGATGACCAAGCCGGCGATAATGCTTTTTACGCCTTTCTTGTATTTATGGTACAAGTATGCTACAGGAAAGACGTACAATGAGCCTGCGATGAAGTTTGCCGGAATGCCAATCGGGTCGGTTGCACCTTTTACGACGAAATACATCAAGTTTTTCAAGAAAACGACGAGCACCCCCGCCATTGGTGAAAAGATCAACCCTGCCAACAATGCCGGCACATCGCTGAAATCGACTTTCAAATATGGCGGCAACAACGGCAATGGAAAACTGAGGAAGAACAGGACGAATGATACCGTCGCTAAGAGTGCAATCACCACCATTTTCGTCAATTTTGATGAACCTTTACGCCCTTGCAACAAAAATTCCTCCTTCGCCATCGATTCATGCAACGGACTGGAGGAAAAGCGATACTTTTTCCACGAAAAAAGCCCTAAAACCAATGTTTTAGGGCATCGTTGTTCATGGAAAAAGTGCGCACACAAAAAACCGTGCATCGCTTCATCTTCTCCCATCCAGACTTTCACTGTCGGCTCTGGATTCTCACCAGATCAGCCATACGAGTAAACTCGCATGGGTAGCGGGCTTAAAGTGCTTTTTGCACTTATCACCGCCGGTCGGGAATTTCACCCTGCCCCGAAAATGAATCGATGTTGTATTTTATTTTATTGTTATTATTAATATAGACCATTTTTTAGCCAATTGCAACCGAAATGCTATTTTTTGTGAAATGCGCTTTGCTTAAAAAGTCTCGCTGTTTAAAAGACTTTAAACAGTTGTATAAAAACTCTGAAAGGCTTGTGTCGTCCATGAAAGATTTGTTAACCGTTAAATCGCTTTTTATTAACGTAAACGGACAAAAGGTGACAGTAATCCCGGAGCCGAGCAGCAACACATTGAAGTGATTGGAAAGATTTTTTCTTTCTCCTTCCGATGTCTTTATATTTGGTGGATCTTGATCGACGATCGGGTTTACCAGTCTGCCCTCTTTTATCGGTTGCGCGTCGTTTTATTCCTTTGGCTGTTTCATGTTGGTTTCCTAAACCGTTTCGACGTCAATATGCCAATTCCTCCCTCCAATCGGAAACATCGCTGTTTAAAGAGACAGCATCGAACCGTTTGGACAACTTTTCATTGCATCAGTCGAAAATTTGCCATTTCTCAAGTTTCCAAACATTTTGTTGGACACAACATTTC
>JAAYTF010000183.1 GCA_012518125.1 Bacilli bacterium
CCCGTTGAAATAGTTCATCCAACTAGGAGGGTAGTGTATTTAAGGAATGTTGGCAAGTGGTTTTTTTATTCTATGAACCTACATAAATTGGTGGCCAAACAATGCATTTTTAGTTTGCCATAAACAAAAAAACAACGGCTTTTATGATGCCGTTGTTTTTAAATAAGTCATTGTTTCGCCATTTCCTCTTCCAATAGACGTAATGTTTCATCAAATTCTTTTTCAACTTCAGGAATCGGTTTATATGTGAGCTTACTGACGACAACCGAGACAATCAAGTTTAATAGAAATCCAGGCACGATTTCATAGAGATAATCTCCGAGAGCAGTATTGCCCCAGATGAATACGGTCACCGCACCAACGACCATCCCGGCGAGTGCCCCTTGACTTGTAAATTTCCGCCAGTATAAGGCAAGGAGAACAATGGGACCGAAGGAGGCACCAAATCCAGCCCAGGCAAATCCGACAAGATTTAAGATCGTATTAGACTTCTCCCAAGCCAAAATAGCCGCAACGATCGAAACAACTAAGACCGCAATTCTTCCCAACAAAATATAATGTTTATCCTGTGCATCTGTCTTATAAACCGCTTTATAGATATCTTCAACCAATGCTGAAGAAGTCACGATCAGTTGTGACGACACTGTACTCATAATTGCCGCAAGAACCGCTGCTAATAACACTCCGGCAATAAATGGATGGAACAAGACTTGTCCCATTTGGATAAAGACCGCTTCCGGATCGCGCAATACCGCGTCCGGGTTCTGCTGGAAATAACCTACACCGACAAATGCTGTTGCCGCAGCCCCGGCCAATGTTAAGATCATCCAGCTAATTCCGATCCGGCGTGCACGTGTTGTTTCTTTAGCGGTACGAATCGCCATAAACCGAACGATAATATGCGGTTGACCGAAGTATCCTAGTCCCCAGGCCAGGGACGAGATTAAACCCGCAACGGTCAGTGTCTTCGTTAAACTTAACCAGTTCGGATCGAAATTGTTGACGATGCTGATATTGTCTCCTAAGCCGCCGTTTACGAACATTCCGATAATTGGCACACTAATTAAGGCAAGAAACATGATCGTTCCCTGGACAAAGTCGGTATAACTAACCGCAAGGAATCCACCGACCAGGGTATAGAGGATGATAACACCGCCTACGATTAACAAACCTAAATGATAATCGTAACCGAAAGAACTTTCAAAAAAGACACCGCTAGCCACAAACCCCGACGATACGTAGAAAGTGAAGTAGACTAAAATGATCAACCCGGAAACGATTCTTAAAATCTTCGCATTTTCTTTAAAGCGGTTATCAAAGAAACTTGGAATGGTGATCGAGTCATTAGATAACTGGGTATAAATCCGAAGACGCGGGGCAACGATCTTCCAGTTCAACCAGGCACCAATCGTAAGGCCGATGGCAATCCACCATTCGACTAATCCAGCAACATAAATGGCACCTGGTAGCCCCATTAATAACCACTGGGACATATCCGCCGCTCCGGCGCTTAATGCGGAAACAGCAGGGCCCAGGCTTCGTCCTCCTAGCATGTAATCATTGAGATTGTGAATTTTCCGGTACGCATAAAATCCGATCGCAATCATTGCCGCGAAATAAAGGATGATCGCCAGTAGTTGATAAGCCGTCTCAGACATAAGTACCCCCCTAATTAACTTTTTTATAATAATAGCATAAACGGACCAAAATTTGGAAAATAAACTATACTAAAAAGATAGAAAAAATTAACATAAAATGGCGGGTTTTAAATTACTCTCCTTAGGTTCTGAATTACTTGTTTTTCCTTAAAAAGTTGAAGAATTAACAAAAATTTTACCTCCACTTCTATTATTTTTTTACAAAAATGTTTAGGTGAAGTTAGGAACCTTGCCACAAAAATCGGGATCATTCATGAAGGGAAGGTGGTGAAGGAAATAAAAAAGATCAGTTGAAGATGCAACTAAAACTGTGTTCCTTACAATTAATACCCCTAAAAAGAAAGCCGTGTATGATAAACTGGCAAATGTCAGTTACCAAGGTATTCTCATCTTTGGTGTATTTTGCAAGTGAAAAATACAATGTAATGATAAAAACTGTACGGTAGACAATCCGAATCTACCGTACAGTTTTTATTCTAAAAAAAGATTATGTTCCCACCGGATTGTGTTTTTATACAATTAACGATTAAATCGATGTGGCTTCCCAAGTATGATACCCGTGTTCAGCCAAGGCTGCTAGAATGTTACGTGTCCCAATTGCTCTTGTCACAGGCTGAAACCCAGTTGCTAGCACTCGTTTTTAAAATAAAAAAGGACCTTGCCAGCTTTCCCAAAATTACCTACCGTAATGTTTGAGAGAAACTTACAGTGGGAGGTAAGAAAGGAATGCTGACAATGTCCGAAATTAATTGTATCAATTTTTACGAACGGGTTTTGTTCCGTCTGATCCATGCGATGATGACCGCGATAATTAACGCGAATCCGAGGTATCCCATGGTGGCGTAGACTTTTCCGATGAGGGTGGTGAATCCGGCGAGGCTGGCGATGAAGCCGATGATTCCGATGATGACGACGGCCGGTTTGTAGGCTTTGCTTTCCGCCGGGATGAAGCGCACCGTAAACGAATAAAACATTCCGATAGCGGTGTTGTAGATCATCCCGAGAAGAGCGATGGCCATCAAGATGCCGACAAAAGGATGAATCTCGTTGGCCAAGGCAAGGGTCGGCATATCAAGGCCGTCCACCACTTCAATTTTCAAGAACATTCCGAAATGAATGAGTAAAATCAGCGCACCCAGCATCAATCCGCCCAAAATGCCGCCCATGCCGGCCACTTTCCGATCCGTCTCTCCTCCGGCCATGATGATGAGCAAGGGGGCGCCGGCAGCCAAGTTATACGACACATAGAGCAATGTGCCCATCACCCAGTTCGGAGCGCCCGAATTCTGCTGTGCGGCAATGGTATTCGCTTCAGCAATGGAAATATCCATCGTGAAAATGGAATAGACCAAAATGACAAAAATAATCCCCAGCAAATACGGAGTCACTGACGCAATAACCGAAATGATCTTTTTCGTATCAAGAAGCAGCGTCAAAATGACGGCCGCGGCCATGATGATGCTTCCGATCATGGCATCGATTCCGAACATTTGCTGAAAAGTAGAACCGGAACCGGCAAACATCACCACCGCCACGCCAAACAGGAAAAACGTGATGATAACGTCGAAAATGGGCCCGATATAGCGGCCGCCGATGTGATACATGACCGTTTTATGCGAAACGGCCTGCAAATTCGTGCCCAGTTGGGCAAAAGCAAAGCCCAAAAACATGAACAGCAAGGTGGCCAGCAGACCGCCGGCCGCCCCCCAAATGCCAAAGTTGGTGAAATACTGCATGACTTCTTGTCCGGAAGCAAATCCGGCGCCCACGATCAATCCGACAAAAGCACTGCCAATTTTAAAACTTCTTCTCATTCAATTTGCCACCTCTAGTTATATATCTTAGTTAAATTTCTTTTTTGCCGCCGTAAAGGCTTCGACGGCTTCCATGTCCACTTCATAGCCGATGCCGGCAGTCTGCGGAACGTCAATGTATCCGTCTTTCACGACAACTTCAGGAACAATGATGTCTTTTTCCCAGTAGCGGCTCGAACCGGCGGTGTCACCCGGCAAGGTAAAACCGGACAAAGTGGTCAGAGCGATATTGTGCGCCCGGCCGATTCCCGCTTCCAGCATGCCCCCGCACCAAACGGGAACGTTGTTTGCCAGACAGTAGTCGTGAATCTTTTTCGCCTCGGTCAATCCGCCGACGCGGCCGATTTTAATATTGATGATTTTCGTGCTGCCCAGTTCAACCGCTTTGCGGGCATCCTCCACGGAGTGAATGCTCTCATCCAGGCAAATTGGCGTTTTGATTTCTTTTTGCAGCTTGGCATGGTCAATGATATCGTCGGATGCCAGCGGCTGTTCAATCATCATCAAGTCAAATTCATCGAGCTGTTTAAAAACATCCACAGCATCCAAGGTGTAAGCCGAGTTGGCATCCGCCATGAACGGCGTGTCCGGGAACGTTTCCCGCAATGTGCGGATGACATCCACGTCCCAGCCCGGCTTGATTTTAATCTTCATCCGTTTGTAGCCTTCCTTAATATATCCGTCAACGAGTTCGACGAGCTCCTCAATCGAATTTTGAATGCCGATGCTGATGCCGACTTCGATTTTGTCTTTCGTTCCCCCGAGCGCTTTCGCCAGCGGCTGGTTGGTCAGCTGCGCATAAATATCCCAAACGGCCCCTTCAATGGACGATTTGGCCATGTTATTTTTCCGAATGGGCGCAAAAATGGCGCTCACTTCATCGGGGTGGTTGATTTCTTTGTCAAGAATGGCCGGGATTAAAAAATCCTCCAGCATATGCCAGTTTGTTTTCATCGTTTCTTCGTTGTACCACGGCGCATCAAAGGCGACCGATTCGCCCCAGCCGGTCACGCCCGATTCGTCTTTCACTTCCAGGAGCAGAAAATTTTTCGTCCTAAACGTGCCAAAACTCGTTGTGAACGGACTTTTCAAAGTCATTTGCATATGTCTGACGGTTACTTCTTTAATTTTCATCACGCATTTCCTCCAAGTTGCAATGTTTCTTTTTTTACAAAAAAGTAGTCAACATGCCGTTCGTAAGCTTTTACCCGCACGGCTGCATACCCGGCCCGGAAGAGGCGCTGGAACTGAACCCGGGTTTGCATTCTCCAGTCTCTGGCCAGTTCAAAATTGGCGGCTTTCAGTTCTTGGAAAAATTTTGGCACAGACACCGTATAAACAGGTGCCGTCAATGTTTCCTCCGTGCCCGGAACGAATTCCGGCAGGCCGTCCGCATTGAATGTGAGCGTGCTTGCAGGCACGGGGTTGCTAATGTCTGGTTCATGTTTTTCAACAACATGCGGGCTCTTTAAGTACCAGTGCACTTCGAATCGGTCGGACGGCAATCCTTTATTGAATTCGTCGTCCATTTCGCCGTAGCAATTTTCGATGTATGTGTCGCAAATACCGTTCAGTTTCGTTAAATTCAAATATCCGTTGCGGGTTTCGAGCGGGTCATACGTCCAGTGCATGCGGTCGTAGCCTTTGGCAATGGCGATTTCCCGCTGTTTCCATTTGAGCCGTTCGCCGATTCCCTGTGAGCGGTAGGCGGTGTCGATCCCCAGCATATGGGAGCACAAATAGATTTTCCCGTCTTTGAAACCGGGGAATCCGTAGCTGAATCCGACCATTTTATCGCCGTCATAAGCACCAATCATAATCCCGCCGTTCTTCACCGCCGTCAGCGTCTGATAAGTCGGAATCGGAGAAATCCCCCACACCTTATGCTCAATAACCTGCACCTCCTCCATCTCCGCCAACGTCGTCAACTCCCTAATCACAACCATCACACAACACCCTCTCCACAAATTTTCGGGACACGGGGACAGGTTCGCTGTCCAACTGGGACACGGGTGGGACACGGGGAAAGGTTCCTTGTCCCACCAATAATTGGCGGGACATGGGGACAGGAAAAGTGTCCCACCAATTTCTGGAACATTCTACCGAAACACAGTCTCAGGAAATTAGCATCCAATATTTGAGCGACTGCTAAAATCATGACACGAGACCCGTCTGGCCAATTTCCGGAACGCTTCTGAAACCTGTCTGCAGATAACATCCCATGAATATTTGGAATATCGATAAAAAATCTCGACACCGCCATCGCAGAGCCCGCTAACCCTTGTTACACTTTGCAAGCCGCAGACGAATCTAAACACAATTTCGAAAAGTCGGCCTTCGTGGCGATTTTCACAAGGTTGCTTTCAACAAAAAAATCATACTCATACAGGAATAAACTTTGTTAATTGCGTAAAGTTTTCCGAACCAATCTTCCGCAGTGTAAACCGCCATCATCATCAGTCACCGCGGTTACCGACATTTTGGCGATCACCCGCCACCGAGAACACGCCCGTCACCACCATCACTGTCTGTCATCGCCCGTCACCGCGGCCATCGCCAGTTACGGCTCGCCCCTGCGCGTCATTGCCCGCCACCACCCGTAACTGCCGGACCGCTTTTAAGGCCAACACGAGGGCCCGGGCAATGATCCTGGCAGCGGTTGGCACCCTCTCCCAATTGAACGTCATGTGCGGATGATGCAGTCCCGGCGTAGCCCCGCAGCCGATCCCGAGCATCGTTGTTTTCAACTGCGGCCTGAAAAGAGCATAAAAATGGAAATCTTCCCCGCCCGGAGTAACGATGTCTTCCGCAAAGTTTTCTTCGCCGGCCACATCGATGATCGCCCGTTTCAAAATTTCTCGCGCCGAACTGTCCACTTCCGCGGCAGCGACATAGGCGGCCGTTTCCCAATCAATATCTGCGCCGTACAATGTTTCGACCGACTCAACGACTTTCTTGAAACCGGTGGTCAGCGCTTCCATCGTTTCGTTGTCCTGCGCCCGGGCATCGATGCTGAAAGTGGCTGTGGCCGGAATAATATTGCTCGATTGCCCGCCTGCGTGCAGCTGGGTCATTTTTATCGATCCGGTGCGGTTCGGATCAATCCAAATCCGTTTCAGCCCGTCGACAATGGCCGCCGCTGCCTCAATGGCGTTGACACCTTGTTCCGGCCGGGCCCCGTGCGCTTCCGTCCCGTGAATGTTTCCTTTAAAAAGCTTGACCGCGCCGTGCCGAATCGCCGCGGCGAACGTTCCATCCTTCAATTCAAAATGCGGGCGGATGTGGGCGCCGAAAAGGTATTCCAAGTTGTCGACGACCCCCGCTTTGACAAACGCTTTTGCGCCTTCCCCTTTTTCCTCGGCCGGCTGAAAAAGGATCCGCACCGCCCCGGGCAAATGGGCTTCCATTTCTTTCAGCAAAAGGACAACGCCAAGCGCCACCGTCATATGGGCATCGTGCCCGCAAGAATGGTTGGCCCGCCATTGGCCGTCTACTTCCTGCCAAAGGGCGTCAATATCGGTGCGGAAGCCGACTTTCGGTTCGCCCGGGCCGATGTCAACATAGAGGCCGGTCATGTGATCAAATGTTTTTGGCTTCAAGCCTTCTTTTTTTAAAAAATCGGCCAGGTAGCCGGTGGTTTCTTTCTCTTCCCAACTGATTTCCGGGTGATGATGCAGATGTTCGAAGACGGGCTTTAATCGTTCCGCCAATTGTTGCTCGGTCATGCTCTTCAACTCCAGTCATTAATTTGGGTATGGCAAAGCCGTCTTTCCTGGAAAGCATATACAGAGCGGTTAATCCGCCAATTTGTGATAACGGATGAAATCTTTACCATATTTTCAAACAGTTCACCTGTGATAAATGCAGCATCTTCACAAAATCTGTAAAAAATGAACATCACCCTCTGTGAGGATGAATGCAAAACAACGGCTCGAACAAAACGGCCATGCGCCTCACGCACGGTGCCGTCTCTGATCTTGGTTTAATTGCCCCATTTTTTTCCAATAAAGCTATGGGTATAATCGTCGTAGTTGACGCGTTGTTCGTTGTAATAGTCCGGGTCTACGGCTATCATTCCCGTCACCAATACATTTAGAAAAGAGACGAGGGCCGGCATGAGATCGATTGTCGATTTTTCCGTCTGTTCCAGCACGATGGCATGGGAGCAGTGTTTCAGAATGGGCGCCCGTCTGGAATCGGTGATCGCCATCACCGCGGCGCCGCGCTGGTGAAACGCTTCGGCCAGTTGAATCGTCTCATTGTAATAGCGGTGTAAAGATATAAAAATAGCCGCCGTCTGCTCATCGGTTTCTTGCAATGTGCGGATGAGTTCCGGCGTCTCTGTTGGAATGACGGACACATTCGGCCGCATAATGTTCATTGTAAAATTGAGCCAATCTGCGGCAATCCGGGATGCGCCCGCTCCGTAAATATAGACATGATTTGCGTCGTGTAAAATTTTGGTGATCGAA
>JAAYTF010000046.1 GCA_012518125.1 Bacilli bacterium
AATTGAAAAAGGCTTTTCGGCATTCGAGTGAGTATTGTTAAAACCGCTCTAAATCGCCGTGTGATTTTAATTGATTCAGCTTATTATAATAAGTGTTTTTTGTTCTTCATGTTCCGACGGGAGTTTCGTTTACCGTTTTCCTTTCAAATCGTCCAATTGTTCATCCGGAAAGAACGCACTTTATGTAACTCGCCCGTTTGAATGGAAGACGGTTCGGCTGTTCAACATGCCAATCCGTGAAAAATCCATGCCGTTTGTTTTAAAATATGCAGGAAATCCTTTTCTAGGGTAATGTTCGCAACATGGCAATTTCTCCGTTTCATTGTTTTTATTTTTTTCCGACAGAAGTCTCCCCTCCTCAAGGAATGTGAAGGGCGATAGCCCAATGAGTAGGTGGGAGATGAATGTCGGTTGGCGCAGGATTACCCGAGAAGCCTCCACTTCAAGCAACCCACAAGAGTGGTAAGTGGAGGGTAATTCACGAAAGTTGTATAAATGCGGAGTAATGATAAAATGGGGCATAGAGGAATGAAGACATGACATAGAATTGAGGGAGAAAATGATGGGGAAGCTGCGTTTTTTCATCCGTCATAACGATCAAATGTTGCAAGAAAAATTCATTCTCGTTTTTAAAAGCGAGGAAGCACTCGCATTTTTCAAAGAGAAGCTGAAAGGCAGCCGTTTTGAAGAGGTCTCAAGCGAGTCGGCGCTTCATGCAGCTCGCCTCGGCATCAACGGAAAAACCGTGCCGTACGGATACACGACGATGCTTACACCAGAGGAAAAAAGCAAATTGAGTTTGGCGAATTGGGATGAAACGGCTGAACTATTGGCGGAAGGAAATGAACGTTTATATCGAAAAGCGATGGAAAAGGTGAAAAAGGAATGACGAAACGCCAATTCGTCCAGTTACGGGTTGTATTGTTTCTTTGACTGTTGGATCGATCAAACAAAAAAGGATGAATGGATTGATTCGATGAGCAAAGCGCGGGATTTTACGCAAGGGAACATTTTTCGTCATCTGGTTATCTTTTCAGGACCGATCATGTTGACCGATTTTTTGCAAACGTCGTATCAGATTGTCGACAGTTTATGGATCGGGAATTTGCTCGGCGCAAACGCACTTGGAGCGGTAGCTGTTTCAAGTGCGATTCTTTTTGCCGTGCTTTCGTTTGTCATCGGATTGAACAATGCGACGCTTGCCATTTTGTCCCAACAGAAGGGCAGAGATGACGAAGAAGGTTTGCGGCGCTATCTGAACGCATTTGTCGTCACGTTAAGCGTGCTTGTCGTCATCATATCCATCGGGGGCATTTTGTTGACGGAGCCGCTTTTACACTTGTTGGGGACGCCGGAAGCGATGTTTCATGATGCAAAAAGGTATTTGTTCATCAATTTTATCGGCATCGCCTTTTTGGTCGGCTACAATTTCATCAGCGCGGTGCTACGTTCGCTCGGCGACAGCCGCACGCCATTGATTTTCGTTGCGCTTGCCGTCGTTTTGAACGTGTTTCTCGATCCTTTGTTCATTGCCGGGTTCCAATTGGGCATCGCCGGAGCGGCGTTCGCCACGATTTTGTCGCAAGGCTGTGCGTTTTTATACGGGGTGTATTATGTATGGAATAAAGGGCTCGTTCCATTTTCCAGGCCTTACAAACCGAAGTGGAAAGAAGTGAACACGATTTTATATGTCGGCATCCCGTCTGGGCTGCAGATGGCGGTCATTTCCGCCGGGCTTGCGGCAATCATGAGCGTCGTCACTTCATTTGGTGAAGCGGTCACCGGTGGTTTCGGGGCGGCGCAGCGGATCGAAAATTTGTTGCTGCTTCCGGCAGGCGCGCTCGGCACCGCCGTAAGCAGCATGGCGGGGCAAAACATCGGTGCGAAAAATTGGCGCCGCGTGCACCAAATCGCCCGCTACGGGTTGCTTTACAATTTTATGATCATGCTTTCCGTTGGGCTCATCGTGTTCCTTTTTGCCGAATATTTCGTGAAAATGTTCACCCGGGATGCGGGGGCGGTGCAATTTGCCGCCATGTATTTGAAAATCTTGGCGTTTTTCTTCCCGTTTTTGGGCGTCAATTTCGTTTTGAACGGCATCGTCCGCGCTTCCGGCTCGATGTATCAAGTGTTGGTGTTGAACATCCTTTCCTTTTGGGTCCTTCGTTATCCGCTCACGTACGTGTTTGCGGGTAAATTCGGGGAAGCGGGAATCGGTTTCGGCATCGGCACAAGCTTTGTCATAAGCAGCATGATCGCCGCGCTTTATTACATGTTCGGCAAATGGAAAGAGAAAGAATTGTTTTGACGCATCCCGACAAAAAAGCGATATGTTGTCAAGCGCTTCGTTCGAATGGCGGTCAAATGGCATATATTAAAATTATGTGATAAAATTGCATATTTATTTATGAAATTGTTTTGACAAATGCGGCCGTGTCATAGACCAAAATACCTATCGAGTGTTATCATGGTTGTAGTGAAATATTTAGGTGGGGCTACATATTGAATAAAAAAGGGATAAAATTAAAGTATATTTTCAGTGTTTTGATTTTGTTTGTCATCGTGAGCACGCTCGTAATCGATTGGCTCATTTCGATGAATTCGTACAAAGACACGCTGTCGGAAAACCATTTGGACAACAACTACAATTACGTGCAAAAATTGAAAACGACGGCCTCGCACCAATTGAATTACATGAAGCGAAACATCGAAAGCATCGCCAAGAACGCAGAAATCAGTCCGATCACCCAAGAGAATTTGGACAACTGGTACGATGCGAACATCCGCCATTTTGACATGATCTTTATCACAGATGAAAACGGAACGATTGAACTGATCAGCCCAAAACGAGTGGAAATAAATGATCAAGTGGTGCTCGAAAAGGGTGTGAAACTTGAAGGGGAATTGATGGAAGAAGCGCTGGCGGAAATGGAAACGTCAATTTCCAAGCCAGGGCATTTGATCGACGAACAATTGACGACGTTGATCACTTCCCCGATTTACGACCGTGAAACGGAAACGTTCGTCGGGATGGTTGCTGGCGTCATTTTCATGAAAACGGACAACGTCTTGAAATGCATTTTCGCTAACCACCAATATGAAAACCCGACTTACGTCTACGTGGTGGACAAGCAGGGGCGCTTGATTTACCACCCGGATGAAGAACGGTTGGAAGAAGATGTGTCGGAAAACAAAGTGGTGCAGCAAGTATTGAAAGAAAAAGACGGATCGCAAGTCGTCGTCAACTCGCGTGGCGTCGAATTTTTTGCAAGTTACGCCTATTTGGATGTCGCCGAATGGGGCGTCGTCGTCCAGACGCCGACGAGCATCATCGACAAACCTTTAAAAGAACTGTTTTGGCACATCGTCATGTTGACCGTGCCCGTCATGTTCATCATTTTGGCATTCAGCAGCTATATCGTATCCCGCATTACGAAGCCGCTCAACTTGTTGGCGAAATTTTCGGAAAAAGCGATGCAAGAAAAAGATGTCGCCCAAAACACCGACTTGTTGAAAATCCGATCAATAATTTACGAAGTCCGCTTGCTTTACAGCCAAGTGTTGGAATATATCACGATGTTGAACAAGCAGGCGACGTTGGACGGATTGACAAAAGTCGCCAATCGCAGAAAATTCGATGCGGAAATCCAGCGCCTTTTCGAGCAAAAGACGCCGTTTTCATTGATCATGCTCGATATCGACCATTTCAAAAAAGTGAATGATATGTACGGTCACACCATCGGGGACAAAGTGCTCAAGTTTTTGGCTTCGATGATGAAAAGCATCGTCGATAAAGACGATTTGGTTTTCCGGTACGGCGGAGAGGAATTCGGCATTTTATTAAAGGGCAAAACGGAAAAAGAGGCTTACGAACTCGCGGAACAACTGCGCCAAAAATTGGCGGTGACAAACAGCCCGATCGGGCAGCCGATTTTCATTTCCCTCGGTGTCAGCAGCCGTTATGAAGAAGACGAAAGCGTCGAACAAGTGATTGAACGGGCCGATGTCGCCTTGTATCAATCGAAGCGTACGGGAAGGAACAAGACAACTTTGTACGAACCGGACAATCCTATCAATGATGAGTAAAAAGCGTGGAAGAAACATTCCACGCTTTTTATTTCCCGTTCAATTGATTGCCAATAAAAAAAGCGGCCAAACGGTCAAATCAATCGGCCGCGGC
>JAAYTF010000047.1 GCA_012518125.1 Bacilli bacterium
CGCATTCCTTCGTTTCGTTTAAAATAAAGTTTTGACACAGAACGCCGTTTTCGGTCCCTTCGATGTCAATTTATGCCCCTTTTTTCCCCGTTTTTTACCCCGTTTTATCCATTTTAAAATAAAGTTTTGCTAAAATTATTGAAGTTTTTAAAATAAAGTTTTGATACAAACAAAGTCTTTTCAGACTTCCTTCTGTATATCCTTTCTTCATTAAATCATTACTAGTTACGGAAAAGGACGAAAAAGCATCGATTGAATATATGACTTGGATTTCATTCTTGACGAATTAAATGGGAAGAAACAAAGCAAGAAATAGAACAATAATAAACTCTCACACAATTACTTTAATTGAACGACTTTGTCCAAGTTCGTGCCTTCGTTCTTTCTCTGTCAATTCATTCACTGGTAAACCCTGTAATAGCAATTTTTCTACATAATAGTATCGTAGGTCGAGTGTACCTTTCATCATAAATACTGAGGAGAACGAAGAAGAAACTTGGACGAGACCAGAGGTCTCGTCTTTGTTCTTTCCCATTTCACATCGCATTTCTTCTATTCCATACCCTTGACATCAATACCACGCACTCAACGTGATACGTCTGCGGAAACATATCGACCGGTTGGACTTCTTTTGTTTTGTAGCCGCCTTCCTCCAAAATGCGTAAATCTCGCGCCAACGTCGCCGGGTTGCATGACACGTAAACGATCCGTTCCGGCTCCATCGCGATCATCGTTTGAAGCAGCGACTCGTCGCAGCCTTTACGCGGTGGGTCGACGACGATGACGTTCGGCTTGATGCCTTCTTCTTTCCATTTCGGCATGACTTCCTCCGCTTTTCCGGCGACAAATTCAACGTTTTCGATTCCGTTCAACTGCGCGTTTTCTTTCGCCGCTTCAACCGCTTCATCGACGATTTCCACTCCATACACTTGCTTCGCCTTTTTCGCCAAAAACATCGAAATCGAACCGATGCCGCAATACGCGTCAATCACGACATCCGTGTCCTTCAACCGAGCATATTCGACCGCTTTTTCGTACAAAACTTTCGTTTGCTCTGGGTTGACTTGGAAAAACGACTTCGGTGATATTTTGAATTTGATGTCCCCAATGGAATCGATGATGTGATCGTCGCCGTAAATCGTTTTTGACTCGTCGCCCATGATGACGTTCGTCCGCAACGGATTGATGTTGTGGACGATCGATTTCACTTTCGGGAATTTTTCGGTGAGGCGGCGAATGAGTTCATTTTTGTGCGGCAATCGTTTCGTCCTTGTCACGAAAATGACCATCGTTTCTTCCGTCTCATAAGCGGTGCGGGTGATGATATGGCGGATGACGCCTTGATGTACCGCTTCGTCATATGCCGGGATTTTCAATTCGTTCAACACATCGCGGAGGAAGTTGATGATTTCGTCGCCGTATTTGTTTTGGATGTGGCACGTGTCCATATCCGGGATGATGTTGTGGCTCCGCTCTTGGTAAAATCCGGTGATGATGCGGCCGTCTTTTTCGCCGACCGGGATTTGGATTTTATTGCGGTAACGCCACGGCTCCTCCATTCCCAAAACGGGATGGATCGTGGCGTCGGTGATCTTCCCGATTTTTTCCAAGTTGTTTTTAACGACATGATATTTCATCTCAAGTTGCGCGTCGTAAGTAAGATGCTGCAGTTGGCAGCCGCCGCAGCGGTAAAAAACGTTGCATGGCGGTTCGACGCGGTCATCGCTCCGGTCGAGGAGTTCCAACAGTTTCCCATATCCGTATTGTTTGTTCACTTTGACGACTTTGATTTTCGCTTTTTCGCCGGGTATAAGGTAAGGGGTGAATAACGGATAGCCGTCGACTTTGGCCACCCCAAGCCCTTCGTGCGTGAAATCTTCGCACACGGCGGTCACTTCTTCGTTTTTTTGTACAGGTGCCTTCACTTTTTTCTTTGCCATCATGTGTTCACCCTTTACATGATTTGAGCGGTCCCTTGGTGAAACGGCGTCATCTGTGGCCGTTTCCAGCAAGTTCCCATCCATCCGATAAAAATTTTAGGCAATTCCCCGATGGAACTGCCTAAAGATTGCGTTTATCCATTTATGGCGAGAAATCTTATCTTCACGAACATCCGCGAATAAAACGTCAATATCCGGCCATTTCACGTTTTTGCCTGATTTTTTCTTCCCGTTCGAGAAACTTTCGGGAAACGAAAAACGTGATGTGCTGTTTCAAATTGATGATTTCACCTGGCAGCTCGCCGCCGTATTCCCCGTCGATATTAAGGAGCATTTTTTCATCCGGCGTGATTTTGATCCGTTTTGCTTGGGCGTAGATGATTTTGTCGTCTTCCAAATGATTGCCGCGCAGGGCGGCGGTGGCCAAACGGATGAATTCCGGCAGGCTCGTCTTCTCCAAAATGAGCAAATCGAAGTAGCCGTCGTCGACGAGTGCATCCGGCGCCAACTTTTCAAATCCGCCGACGGAGTTCGTGTTGGCGACCAAAAACAGCATGATTTCACCGGAATAGACGTTGTCATCGTATTCGATCGTCACCGATACCGGGCGCAATGACGGGAGCATTTCGATGCCTTTCACGTAATAGGCGAGCTGCCCCAATGCCGCTTTCATCTTGATCGGCACGTCATATGTGAGTTCGGTCAAATCGCCCCCGCCAGCGATGTTGACGAAATATTTTCCGTTCACCTTCCCGATGTCGAGAGCTTGTTCGTTTTCCTCCAAGATGATGTCCACCGCTTTTTTCACATCTTTCGGGATGCCCAACGCCCGGGCGAAATCGTTCGTCGTACCCGCAGGGATGATGCCGACTTTCGGTTTGTAATCTTTTTCGGCGATGCCGCTGATCGCTTCGTTGAGCGTCCCGTCCCCGCCGGCGATGACGACGAGATCGTATTTGCGTTCGACGGCGATTTCAGCCGCTCGGGTCGCGTCGCCATCACCTTTTGTGGCATGCGCCGACGTTTCGTAACCTGCCTCTTCAAGCCGTTCCAACACGTAAGGCAGTTCTTTGCGGAATTGTTCCCGTCCTGCTGTCGGATTGTATATGATTCGTGCTCTTTTCAACAAGCACCCCTCCTCTTTTGGCCAAAGGAATATCGGTTGCTGCGGGTGGTACGACGTTTCCGCTTGGCCTAATTCACGGATGTTTTTAGTGTTTCCGGTTAATCATCCTGTTTCGAAAGCGGCTTATTTCATTTGACGCATCCCGTTTGAAAAGAAACCCCTTGCTCAACAATCGGAATCCCATGCATGAAGAATCATTGCGAGCAAGGAGCTTATCTCAGCGCTTTATCGTTTTTCGATTTCTTCTTGCAGCAGTTTGTTGACCATTTGCGGGTTCGCTTGGCCTTTTGTCGCTTTCATCACTTGGCCGACCAAGAACCCGAGCGCTTTTTTCTTGCCGTCTTTGTAATCTTGGACGGATTTTTCGTTTTCGTCCAACACTTGGTTGACGATGTTGCGCAATTCGCCTTCGTCGGAAATTTGGACGAGGCCTTCGCGTTTGACGTACTCTTCAGGGTCGCCGCCGTTTTCGACGAGATGGGCGAAAACTTTTTTCGCAATCTTTGAAGAGATCGTTCCGTTCTTGATGAGTCCGATCATTTTCGCCAAACCTTCCGGCGTGATGGCGAGTTCAGGCAATTCCTTTTGATGCTTGTTCATGTAGGCGGACATTTCACCCATGATCCAGTTGGATGCCTGTTTCGGATCGGCGCCGTGTTTCACCGTCTCCTCGAAAAATTCCGCCATTTCGATCGTGCTAGTCAAGACGCCGGCATCGTACTCAGGAAGCCCGAGCTCTTCAACGTAACGTTTTCTGCGCGCATCAGGCAGTTCTGGGATCTCTTGGCGGATGCGCTCGACCCATTCTTCGCTGATCGTAAGCGGCACGATATCCGGGTCAGGCAAGAAACGGTAATCCTCTTCGACGTTTTTTACGCGCATGAGGAACGTCTTTTTCGCTTTTTCATCGTAACGGCGCGTTTCTGGCTCTAACGAACCGCCTTCGGATAAAATTTTCGCTTGACGTTTTTCTTCATATTCGAGCGCTTCACGGACGAAGTTGAACGAGTTCAAGTTTTTCAGTTCGATTTTCGTGCCGAACTCTTCTTGGCCGACCGGACGCAACGAGATGTTCGCGTCGCAGCGGAGCGAACCTTCTTCCATTTTCACGTCGGAAACGCCGGTATATTGGATGATCGACTTCAATTTCGTCAAATACAAATACGCTTCTTCCGGTGAACGGATGTCCGGCCTGGAGACGATTTCGATGAGCGGCGTCCCTTGCCGGTTGTAGTCGACGAGCGAACCGTCATCGGTGTGGATGAGTTTTCCGGCGTCTTCTTCCAAATGGATGCGCTCGATGCCGATTTTTTTCTTTTCGCCGTCAATTTCAATCTCGATCCAGCCGTTTCGTGCGATCGGGAACTCGTCTTGCGAAATTTGGTACGCCGCCGGGTTGTCCGGATAATAGTAATGTTTCCGGTCAAAGACGGTGTACGGGGAGATTTCGCAATTGAGCGCCAAAGCGGCTTTCATGCCGTAATTGACTGCTTCTTCGTTCAATACCGGAAGCGTCCCCGGGTAGCCTAAATCTTTCGGGTTCACGTTTTCGTTCGGCCCGTCGCCGAAAGCGTTCGGGCTGGAGGAGAATATTTTCGATTGTGTTTTCAATTCGACGTGCACTTCTAGACCGATCACTGTTTCGAATTTCATACTTCCGCACCTCCGATCACTGGACGCTTTTTATGGTGGTTTGTCGCTTGCTCGTATGCATATGCGGCGTTGTAAATTTTTTGTTCATCGAAGTGGTTGCCGATGATTTGCAAGCCGATCGGCAAGCCGCTCTCCGTAAATCCGCACGGCAACGATAATGCCGGAAGCCCCGCCAAGTTGGCCGGAACAGCCAACATGTCGCTCGTCTGCAATTGCAACGGATCTTCGATCGCCTCGCCCAATTTGAACGGAGGAGTCGCCGTCGTCGGTCCAATGATCAAATCGAACTTTTCAAACGCCGCCTGGAAGTCGCGTTTGATGAGCGTTCTTACTTTTTGCGCCTTGCGGAAAATTTGTTCGTTCATATCCCCGCTCAAAAATGCCGTGCCGATGAGCAAACGGCGTTTCACTTCATCGCCGAATCCTTCGCTTCTTGAACGCTTGTACATGTCGATGACATCGGAAAATTCGCTTGCGCGGTGCCCGAAACGGACGCCGTCGTAACGCGCCAAGCTTGATGCGCTTTCGCTGTAGGCGATCGCATAATAAGCGGCGTCGCTGTACTTGATGTGCGGCAACGATACCGTTTCCCATGATGCGCCCAACAGTTCGAACATTTGCAGCGCATTTTCGACCGCTTCTTTCACTTCCGCATCGACGCCGTCGGACAAAAATTCTTTCGGGACGGCGATTTTCATGCCTTTGATGTCTTGCGTCAAGTTCTCCGAATAGGCTGGGACATCTTTTTTCACGCTCGTCATGTCGCGTTGGTCGTAACCGGCGATCACTTCCAGGACGCGCGCGTTATCTTCGACGGTGCGTGTAATCGGGCCGGCTTGGTCGAGCGAAGGCGCCATTGCCACGACTCCGTGGCGGCTGACAAGCCCGTATGTCGGCTTCATGCCGACGACACCGCAAAATGCCGCCGGTTGACGGATGGAGCCGCCCGTGTCCGTCCCGATCGAAAACATCACTTCCCCTGCAGCGACGCTGGCCGCCGAACCGCCGCTTGAGCCGCCCGGAACGTAGTCGGTGTTCCAAGGGTTTTTCGTCTTTTTGTATGCGGACGTTTCCGTCGATGAACCCATTGCGAATTCATCGAGGTTCACTTTGCCGATCATGATCGCTTCCGCTTCGCCCGTCTTTTCCACGACGGTCGCATCGTACAACGGATCGAAGTTCTCCAACATTTTGCTTGCACAAGTGGTCGCCATCCCTTTTGTCGCAATGTTGTCTTTCATCGCTCCCGGGATGCCTGACAATTTGCCTTTGTACGCTTTTTCTTCATCGAGTTGCTTCGCTTGTCCCCTCGCTTTTTCCTCGTTTAATGAAAGGAACGCGCCGATTTCCCCATCGACCTTTTCAATTTGTTTGTAGGACAGGTCGACGAGTTCTTGTGCGGAAATTTCCCCTTTTTTCAGCATTTCTTCGACTTGTTTGATCGTATAATTGCTCAATGACATCGTTCTACCCTCCTCAGTCTATCAATGCCGGCACTTTGAACTGGTTGTCTTCGTGATCCGGGGCATTTTTGAATATTTGATCGCGGTCTTCCCAACGTTTCGGTATATCGTTACGAAGGACGTCTTTTACCGTATTGCCGTGCGTCGTCGGTTCAACGTCGTCCGTATTGAGTTCCAAGAGTTTTTGCACGTGATTGATCATTTCGTTCGTCGTTTTCGTATATTTTTCAACTTCCTCATCCGTCAAGTGCAATCTCGCATTTTCAGCGACTTTCTGGATTTCTTCTTTCGTAAGTTCCATCACACGTTCACCTCCAGTGAATTTGCAAGCATCATCAAAATCCTCGACAAAAACCGCTTCATTTAAACTTAATAACACATTGATAATATCAAAAAAAAGGTGCAAATAGCAACTAATCGCATGCTTTTACGCTTTTGGCAAACAAAATAAAAAGAGCAACCGCGTCCGATTGCTCAAATTGGAAAAACGTTTAAGAATCTGCATCGATCTTTTCGATCTTTTTTATTTTTTTCTGGTTCAATTTGCCAAGAAGGATCGTCACTTCAAGTTTGTCGGTGTCGTAAAACTCCCCGAAGCGATCGACGTGTTCGAGCAGTTCGAATCCGTAGCGCAGTTCGTGGCGCCCTTTTTCGTTTTCATAATCGTAGCGGGCAAGGACGACGACGTCACCTTTTTCCACCGTCTTCGGCTCTTTCTTTGTCACTCGTTTTATTTCGTGGATGTCCGCTTCGTTCTTTGTCAACGTGACATAGACGGTCTCATTGTACTTGAGCTCTTCGTCGATTTCCCATTTGTCTTCCGGGACTTCGGTGATGTTGTAGCGTTTGTATAAAACATCTTGCGGCCCGAAAACTTTGTAATCATACGTTTCTTCTCCGACCGTCACGACGGTGATTTCCGTCCCCGTTTCATCGACCCGTTCAAACAGGACGACCAATACGGCGATGAACAACGCTTGCAGGACGACAAATGAAGAGAAAATGACGCTTTTCATCATTCAGCGCCCCCCTCCTTCTCCTTGCGGCGTCGTCTTTCATAAAACATGCTGATAAGAAAGAGGATGATCCCCGCAACGAGGAAGAAGAGCGACTTGTTGATCGTCTCCCAAGCGAATTGCACGATGACCGTAAATGTGCCCATAAAAAAGCTGAAAATCCCGAGCATCATCTTGTCGTTGTCGTGCCGCTGGAACGCGTAGATGAGCCAATAAACCGAAAAGACGAACATGCTCACGATAATATACAAATGCGCGTACGGCAAAATGATGAACGGAATGAACAAGATGAGCGAAATCAATTCAACCTTGTCCGTGCGCCATACGAGGAAGGCCACGATGATGAACAATACGGCGTTCAATATGAAGAAAAGCGGTTCAAACGTCAATTCTTGCAAAATGTATTCGTCTTGGATGTAGATCGTTTCATAAATTTTATAGATGAGCATCGCGATGACAGCGGTGACCGTGAAACGCCGCTTCATTTCTTCTTTCGGCAAAAGCAGGCCGAGCGTGTAAATCGCCAATGCGAAGAAAATGAACCAATAAAATTGCTCGAACTCGTTCAAGACCAAAACCAACATTTGGATGGCCAAGCCGCCGGCAAAGACATAGTGCGTGAGGTAATAACCTCGATGGTAGACGTAATGGAAGTACGCCACGAAAAAGATGATGAACAGCACGTAATCGAATTGATAGAAGCTCATGCCACTGTAGATTTGCCCGTAAATCGTGATGAGAAGGGCGAGCAAAAACAGATACCGGTTCGGCGTTATGACATAAAGGATGATGCCGACGATGCTCCAGACGGCAAACGGCCACGCGGTGCCGAGCTCGACGTTGTACATCGAAAGCGTGAGCCACAACGTCGCGCCGAACGTGACAAACCCTAAAACGATCAAACTCATGCCGACGATTTGCGCGCGGTCATATTCGTCTTCGGGCACATCCCCGGCTTTTTTAAATGACATGTAACCAGCCGCATACAAGATGATCATGACCAATAACATGACCAATATTTTCACGGCATTTGGGATTTGCGCCCAGTCGGACGAGACGAAGACGAAGATGCTGATGCTGACGAGAAGCGCCGCCAAGATGATGAGCAGGTAACTGTGGTCTTTCTTCTCATAATGCGATAAGATGGAGGTCAGTTGTTCGTCCGTGATGATGCCATCTTCGACCCACTTTTCACCTTCTTTTTCAAGCTTTCTCCGATTCATTTCATTATCCCCAATCTTATAAAAACGTTTGATTATCTTATTATATAAGAAAACGCTGTAGGTTACGATACAATTGACGAAATTTTAACTATTTTTATGAAAATTGTGAACTACCCTCCACTTACCACCCTTGCGGGTTTCTTGAAGTGGGGGCTTCTCGGGTAATCCTGTCTCATGACCGGAAATTGACCGAGCTAACCCTCCTGTTCCGGGAGTTTGTATTTTCATGCTAATTCTAACAAGCGTA
>JAAYTF010000048.1 GCA_012518125.1 Bacilli bacterium
CTTTTAGGGAGAGTGAATAGGCAGTTTTTAAAAGAGACGATGACGGAAACGGTGAAAATTACGGTGATGACGATGTTTATCGTCATCGGGGCGTCTTTGTTTGCCCGGTTCGTTTCCTTGTCGCTTTTGCCGCGGAAACTTCTCGGATTGTTGGAGCCGCTTAAAAGCACACCAATGGTCATCGTGCTCATCATTTTGGTTTTCTATTTCATCCTGTTCATGTTTATCGACAACATAGCGGTCATATTGATGACAGTGCCCATCGTGCTTCCGATCATCGAACCGTTGAATGTCGATCCGATATGGTTCGGTGTCATGGTCATGGTTTCCTGCACCATCGGTTTGATCACGCCGCCGGTCGGAACGAACGTGTTCATCGTCGGCAGCACGACGGGAACATCCATCGAAGGCATGTTCAAAATCACCTTCATTTTTGCCTTGATCAGTTCGGTCATCGTCCTTGCGTTGTTGATCATGTTTCCGGGGCTCATCACATGGCTGCCAAGCATCATGGCGAAATGACAAATGGACAACATATAATTGACTGAAAAGATTTCGCTTCTCCAATTGGAGGTGTTGGCAAGTGCAATCCATTCATAAATTGAACAAAATTTTGCAGGAATCGGGCAAATATATCAGCGGTGTGGCCATCGTCATCATGATGTTGATCATTGTTTCGGATGTCGTCATGCGCAACTTTTTACACCTTTCTTTTCCCGGTTCCTATGAAATCATCGAAAAATATTTGATGCCGCTTGCGATTTTTCCCGCCTTGGGATACGTTTATATGTCACACGTATTGCCGAGGTTGAATGAATTCATAGAAAGAAGATCGCAAAAATTTCAAAAGTTCAATCGACTGTTGTTGTTGCTCATAGATGTCGTCGTGTTTATCCTATTGACGTACTACACATTTTTGTATGCCCTTGACAGCTATCAACAAGGCATCGCGGTTCCGGTGGCGACGAAATTTGTGCCGTTGTGGCCGATATATTTCTTCGTCCCATTAGGTTATGCGCTCGTGCTTTTTGAAGTCGTTGTCCGGTTCGTTGACGAGGTCAAACCGGATAGTTGAGACAGGATGACAAATTTTTTGAGTGTTCGGCTCATGTAAATATGTTAAGTGAAACATTCTGGAAAAAAACGGTTTACGGGAAAAAGGAATACGGCTTTGTTTTGTGAAACGATACGATTTAGAAAAAATTTGGACGGATATGAAATAGAGGACAAAAAAGAGAAAAACCGTCCGGATGTTTCGCATCAAGTTCAAAGTGAAACAGAAACATAGTTGTAAGATTAGATAAATAATACAAATGCATCTAATGATGCAAATGGCATGGTTTAAAGGGATATTGTTCGGGTTTCAAAATAAATCTATTCAAAGGAAGATCGGCTTTTTCGTTTTGTGCTGTCAAGGGCAGATGAAGGCCGTCTATGTCGAAGCAAATGGCTCAGCATGACATAGGCGGCCTTTTACTTTTCATCTTGATTTAAACAGCCGCTCCATTTCTACGCAGGAACGCTCAATTGCAATGGTAGACGATTGAATGATCACTTGTGGAGCAAATCCGCAACAGGAAACGATAAAAGGGTGTGTCTTGAGAAAGGGAAACAAGATGGTTTGCGATATGTCATGATGTTTTTCTTCGGCAATAAAGGGGGACGGCAACATTTCACCGATTCCACCGATAAGATGGCGTGAAAGTGGTAAAATATAACCATGAACTATGGTTCAACGCTTGGATATGTTTGAACCGCTTAAGGAGAATGCGGCGTGAAAGATTTCATCATCATCGGCGGTGGAATTGTCGGTTTGTCCGTCGGAAAAGCTTTGTTGGAACGATTTTCGAAAGCAAGCGTCGTGCTGCTTGAAAAAGAAGCGGAACTAGCCGCGCATCAGTCGGGAAACAACAGCGGCGTCATCCATTCCGGCGTTTATTACGTTCCGGGCAGCCAAAAAGCGAAGTTTGCCAAAGCGGGCAATGCGAGCATGAAACGGTTTTGCCAAGAACATGGCATCAAATACGAAGAATGCGGCAAGGTCATCGTGGCAACAGACAAAAAAGAAATCGGAAATCTTATCAAACTTTATGAACGAGGGAAACAAAACGGTTTGGACGTTCAGTTGCTGGACAAAGTGGAACTGTTGGAAAAGGAGCCGTATGTGAATGGGATGAAAGCGATTTTCGTCCCGGGCGCAGGCATCGTGGATTACAAACAAGTTTCGCTTAAAATGGCCGAATTGATTGAGGAAAAGGGCGGTGAAATCCGCACGAATGAAGAGGTGAAATGGATCGATGAGCGGCCCGGGGAAGTCATCGTGGAGACGGAAAAAAACACGTTCCGTGCCAAATTCCTCATCAACTGTGCGGGGCTTTACAGCGACCGCATCGCCGAAATGGCCGGATACAAAATCAATGTGAAAATTTTCCCGTTCAGGGGCGAGTACTATAATCTTGCGGATGCGAAACAGCACATGGTGAATCATTTGATTTATCCCGTCTCCAATCCGGAGATGCCGTTTCTCGGGGTGCATTTTACGAGGACGATCGACGGGAAAATCGATGTCGGCCCGAATGCCGTTTTAGGGTTTAAGCGTGAAGCTTACAGAAAAACGTCGTTTGATGTGACGGAATTGAAGGATATGTTGACATATCCGGGATTTTGGAAATTGAGCGCAAAATATTTCAAAGTCGGCGTCGAAGAAACGATCCGATCTTATAGCAAAAAGTTGTTTGTGAAAAGTGCACAAAAATTGATTCCAGACATCACCGAAGACGATCTGGTCCCGGCGCCGGCCGGGGTGAGGGCGCAGGCGCTCAAAAACGACGGCTCGTTGGTGGACGATTTTTACGTCATCAATGGAAAAAACAGCATCCACGTGTGCAACGCGCCGTCGCCCGCTGCAACGGCCTCTTTGGAAATCGGCAGAGAGATTGTCAAGCAGGTCAACATGGCGGCAACATAAAACGTGCATCGTTGTGTTTTTCGATGCCGCCGATTTTTGGATGAAAGCGGTTCATCATGATGAAGGGATTCATTGCCAAATATTTTATGTAGGAGGGGTTCCGGATGAAGGAAAAACCGATCGGCTATTGGCTGCGTGAAGCGGACAAGGCGATTACGGAAAAAGTGAATGAAGGCTTGGGACAGTTCGACATGACGCGCTTCCATTGGCAAGTGTTGAACGTCGTAAGGGACGAAAAGTCAGCCACGGAAGCAAACATGTTGCACGTACTTGGACGTTTTATCGACGTCGGTCAGCTAAACGAGCTATTGAACGATTTATTGGAAAGGGGTTGGGCCGCCTGAGAGGCGGAAGGTTGGATGTTGACGGAAAGAGGCGAAAAAGCTTTTTAAAAAATGTTGAACGTGCAACAAAACATCAGAATGCGATTGTTTGAAGGGTTGAAACAAGAGGATTATGACGGGACGATCAATGTGTTGAAAAATATGATCGATAATAAAGCGAAGTGAACGGCAAGAACGGTTTCTTTCTTAAGCGTCCTAAAACTGGCTGCCATACGCCTTCTCGTACGATGTTTGTGGAGTTTATCCGACTTTTTTCGTTTCGATGAAGATATTGGTTGGAAATGATCGCCATTTCATTGGCCTTTAGAGTTGTTTTCGCCAATCTAGTAGATGAATGAAGACATAGAACCATTTCCATCGTGGCTTTATAAATGAGGAAGTTACATGTCGTTTCCGGTTTGCCGCAGGCGTCAAGTCGCGGTCGACCGGCTTTTTTTATCTTATCAAAAAGTTTAACGTGATTTTCCGGGGTTGTACCGCTGAAAAATTTAACTTCTTCCGACAGAAGTCTCCCATCCTCAAGGAATGTGAAGGGCGATAGCCCAATGAGTAGGTGGGAGATGAATGTCGGTTGGCGATAGCCAAAACTTATGGTACAATAAACAAAAAGGGA
>JAAYTF010000049.1 GCA_012518125.1 Bacilli bacterium
AATCACGCATTTTCCTTCACTTGCCATCAAACTTGCAGCCATCACAGGCAATACGGCATTTTTAGCGCCTTCAATTTTTACAGTTCCTACTAAGGCCTCACCACTTTTGACAATGATTTTTTCCATTCGCCGATTCTCCTTCACGATCTGTTCGATATATGTATATTCATTTCGGGATCATTGCGTACCAGTTGAAACATGGTTTATGTGAAACGGCAATTGCGTTAATCTTTTTTCCATTTGTTCCAATTTGGTTGCAATTTTTAACAGATGTTTACGAAATCCACCGTTTAGTATAACATTAAAGCATTTAGCTGAACAAGTACATTTCGAAATGTTGTTAATTTGTTAATATTTATGTGACAATTATTTTATTTTTATTTATGATATTTTGACAATCTGACCTGTTTGAAGCTAGGGATTGCTCTTCTAATCATTTTAATGGAAGTTGATTCGTTTGTATAGCAAAGATGAAATGTCATTTTTTGTTTCTGGTGAAGACATAGGTTTTGAGGAACAAATTCGTCTGTGAGAAATCTTTCGTTTTGATGGGAATGAACGGCTCATCCGCTTAGCTGAACAAATAGACCAAATCTTGCGACCAACGGATGATATCCAAAACGAAGTTGCTGACGGTGCTGCCGATCACAATCGTCAACAAAATGATCAGCAATCGTGCTTCACGGACGTGGTTTTTGCGGATGAACACTTCGAAATTGACTGATTGGATGGCGATCCAAGTGACGTATATGAAGAATATGTGCGAAAAAAGGCTGATCAATGAAAAGTAGCCGATGGTGAGCATTTCCATCACTCCTAAAAAGTTTGTCGAGGGCTGCGTTTCTCCGTTAGTCGTTTCGTTCGACGAATATTGCTTTATTTCCTGCTTTATACCTAATATTTCCCGGGAAATGTTACAATTCTATATCCATTTTTAACATATAAAAAACCTCATAGCACGTATGAGGTTTTAACGTCTAGCAATTTCGAGTCGATTTAACGCGCGCTGCAATGCCGCTTCCGCTCGAACTTTATCGATGTCTTTCTGTTCAGCGAGTCGTTTTTCGGCACGCTCTTTTGCCGCCAATGCCCGTTCAACGTCAATATCTTCGGCTCTTTCGGCAGAAGGTGCCAAAACTGTTACTTTATCTGGTCGAACTTCTATAAATCCACCACTTACTGCTACCAAATGTTCTTCATTATTCCTTTTTAAACGCAAAGCGCTGATGGCAAGTGGAGCCACTAGAGGTATATGCCCCGGCAAAATTCCCAATTCTCCGGTTTCGGCTTTACAGCTTACCATTTCATATTCATCTTCCAACACTTGCCCATCTGGCGTTACGACACTAACCGTTAGTGTTTTCATGCAAAACACCTCCTAAACACCATTAAGAACGGGTGGATACGAAACTTGTATCCACCAGTTTCTTAATGAACCGAAATTGTTACATCATTTTCTTCGCTTTTTCGATCGCGTCGTCGATGGTACCAACAAGACGGAACGCTTCTTCTGGCAAGTCGTCGTGTTTGCCTTCCAAAATTTCTCTGAAGCCGCGAATCGTCTCTTCCAATGGCACGTAAGATCCAGGTTGACCTGTAAATTGTTCCGCAACGTGGAAGTTTTGTGACAAGAAGAACTGGATGCGTCGAGCACGATGCACGACCAACTTGTCTTCTTCGCTCAATTCGTCCATACCGAGGATTGCGATAATATCTTGCAATTCACGGTAGCGTTGCAACGTTGCTTGAACTTCACGCGCCACACGGTAGTGCTCTTCACCGACGATTTCCGGGTCAAGTGCACGTGATGTGGACGCCAATGGGTCAACCGCAGGATAAATACCTTGCTCCGATAATCCGCGGTCCAAGTTCGTCGTTGCGTCCAAGTGGGCGAACGTTGTCGCTGGAGCCGGGTCCGTGTAGTCGTCCGCTGGCACGTAAATCGCCTGGATGGACGTAACGGAACCTTTTTCCGTCGACGTGATTCGCTCTTGAAGCTGACCCATTTCTGTTGCAAGTGTCGGCTGGTAACCAACCGCTGATGGCATTCTTCCCAACAACGCAGATACTTCGGAACCTGCTTGCGTGAAGCGGAAAATGTTGTCGATGAACAAGAGCACGTCTTGTCCTTGTTCGTCACGGAAGTATTCCGCCATCGTCAATCCGGTAAGCGCAACGCGCATTCTCGCTCCCGGCGGTTCGTTCATTTGTCCGAACACCATCGCAGTTTTGCTGATAACGCCGGAATCTTTCATTTCGTAGTACAAGTCGTTACCTTCACGTGTACGTTCACCGACGCCGGCAAATACGGAAATACCGCCGTGCTCTTGTGCGATGTTGTTGATCAATTCCTGAATGAGAACGGTCTTACCTACACCCGCACCGCCGAACAATCCAACTTTTCCACCTTTGATGTACGGAGCCAACAAGTCAACGACTTTGATGCCTGTAACCAAAATCTCTGTTTTTGTTGACAACTCTTCGAATTTTGGCGGTTCACGGTGGATCGGATCACGGCGTACGTGAACTGGAATTTCTTCTTTTTCATCAATCGGTTCTCCGAGTACGTTAAACACTCTTCCTAACGTTTCTTCACCAACTGGAACGGAAATCGGACCTCCGCTTGAGCGGACTTCCATTCCGCGTTTAAGCCCGTCCGTGGACGCCATCGCGATGGTACGAACCGTGTTGTCGCCCAAATGCAATGCGACTTCCAAAGCAAGCGTTCTTGCTTCCGTAAGTTCCGTCGCTTCGATGTCGACGAACAACGCATCGTAAATCTCCGGCAGTTCGCCTTCTTCAAACTTAACGTCTACAACCGGACCCATTACTTGAGTAACAATCCCTTTACTCAATCCATTTCCCTCCTAACCTAGTAGAACTGGTCGATCTATTTGACACCAATAGCTTTTGGGATGTTTCCAAATCAAACCGTAACTTATTCTAACGCGGCTGCTCCACTTACAATCTCCGTAATTTCTTGCGTGATTGCAGCTTGGCGTGCACGGTTATATTGCAGCGTCAATCCGTCAATCAACTCATCCGCGTTATCTGTCGCAGTCTTCATCGCTGTCATGCGCGCAGCGTGTTCGCTCGCTTTGGCATCAAGCAATGCACCGTAAATCAAGCTTTCTGCATATTGCGGCAGCAACACGTTCAGAATCGTCTCTTCATCCGGCTCGTACTCGTAAGTGCTGGATGATTTCGTTGCTTCAAAATTCGTGATCGGCAAGAGCGTGTTCGTTTGTACGACTTGAGAAATCGCACTGATGAAATGGTTGTAGATGATGATCAATTCATCGATTTCTTCATCCGCATATAATTGAACCGCGTTCGATGCGATTTGTTTGATTTCCGCCCATCGAGGTTGGTCCTGCAGTCCGACGACTTCGTCAATTACCGGAAGTTTGCGCTTTTTGAGGTATTCCGCACCCACTTTGCCGATGGCGATGATGACAAACTCATCCGGGGATGAGTGCTTTTCTTCAATTGTTTTCATCAATGTGCGGATGACGTTGCTGTTGTAGGCTCCCGCCAAACCGCTGTCTGCAGTGATGAGGATATAACCGGTCTTTTTCACTTCGCGCTTTTCCAGCATCGGATGAGTCGCGTCGGTGCTGTTCGTTGCGATATTCGCAATGACTTCTTGAATTTTGCCGCTGTACGAGGCATAGCGTTTGGCGTTCGCTTCAGCGTTCCGGAATTTGGCCGCTGAAACCATTTCCATCGCTTTCGTTATTTGTCTCGTCTTCTGGGTGGATTTGATCCGCTTTTGAATATCTTTAAGTGATGCCAAGCCATTCACCACCTTTCCGCCTCAAAAGGTAATTACGTTTGCGTTCGCTTAGTCTTGTTTCGATGGCAAGAACGTCTTCTTGAAGCCTTCGATCGCTTCTTTCATCAATTCAGCATCCGGCAAGTCTTTCGTTTCACGGATGATGTCAAGCACTTCTTTCGCGTTCGTATCCGCCCATGCCAAGAACTCTTCTTCGAAACGTGTAATGTCTTCCACCGGAATGTCATCCAAGAAACCTTGTGTCAACGCGTAAAGGATGAGAACTTGTTTTTCGACCGGCAGAGGTTTATGTAAACCTTGTTTCAACACTTCTACCGTACGTTGACCACGAGCTAAACGTTTTTGTGTCGCTTCGTCCAAGTCGGAACCGAATTGAGCGAATGCTTCCAATTCGCGGTATGCTGCAAGGTCGAGACGCAATGTACCTGCAACGCGTTTCATCGCTTTGATTTGCGCGTCCCCTCCGACTCGGGAAACGGATAAACCTGCGTTGATCGCCGGTCTTACACCGGAATAGAACAAGTCGCTCTGCAAGAAAATTTGTCCGTCCGTGATGGAGATGACGTTCGTTGGGATGTATGCGGAAATGTCGCCTGCCTGTGTTTCAACGAATGGCAATGCCGTCAACGATCCGCCACCTAATTTGTCGTTCAATTTTGCAGCACGTTCCAAGAGTCGTGAGTGCAAGTAGAATACATCCCCTGGATAAGCTTCACGGCCAGGTGGTCGACGTAACAATAGTGACAACTCACGATAAGCTGCAGCTTGTTTTGACAAGTCGTCATAGACAACGAGCACGTGTTTGCCGTTGTACATGAACTCTTCACCCATCGATACACCTGCATATGGTGCGAGGTACAACAACGGCGCTGGATCGGATGCACTCGCAGAGACGACGATGGTGTAGTCCAATGCCCCATAACGACGTAATGTTTCAACCGTGGATCGAACCGTTGATTCTTTTTGACCGATTGCGACATAAATACAAATCATGTTTTGGTCTTTTTGGTTGATGATCGTGTCGACCGCCACGGATGTTTTACCAGTTTGACGGTCGCCGATGATCAACTCACGCTGACCTCTTCCAATTGGCACAAGCGCGTCGATCGCTTTGATACCCGTTTGCAACGGCTCGTATACGGAACGACGTGCCATGACGCCTGGAGCCGGTGATTCGATTGGACGAGTCTTCTTCGTTTCGATCGGACCTTTTCCGTCAAGCGGCTGTCCAAGCGGGTTGACGACGCGTCCGATCAACTCTTCACCAACCGGTACTTGCATGATTCTTCCAGTGCGTCTTACTTCGTCGCCTTCTTTTATCTCAGTGAAAGGACCTAAAATGACGATCCCCACGTTGCTTTCTTCCAAGTTTTGCGCCAATCCAACGACACCGTTGGAAAATTCGACAAGTTCCCCTGCCATGACGTTATCAAGACCGTGAGCACGAGCAATTCCGTCCCCCACCTCGATAACGGTACCGACGTCGGAAACTTCGATGTCTTTATCGTAATTTTCGATTTGCTGTTTGATCAGCGTGCTAATCTCTTCAGCAGTAATGCTCATACCATGTCACCCCTATCCTTATAGATTTGCGGCCATCAACCGGTTTTTCAAACGGTTCAGTTTGCCGCTGATCGAACCATCATATATCGTATTTCCTATGCGCACTTTGACGCCGCCGATGAGGCTCGTGTCGATTTCATTCGAAAATGTGATCGATTGTTTGTTCAATCTCTTTTTGAATGCTTCTTCCAATGAAGTCTTTTCCTCGTCCGTCAAAGCCCGCACCGAATAGACCGTCGCATGGACGATGCCGTTTGCATCGTTGTACAACGTCTGATAATGGTCGGCAACCGCCGCAATTTGATTGATGCGATGCCGCTCAACGAGCAGTTTCAATGTATTCAAGATCAATTGATCGAACGATTGGAACGCTTCATCGATCAACTGTTTCTTTTTTTCAAATTCAATCCGTGGATGATTGAGAAAATCAAGCAATTCTTTGTTCCCGTCAAACACTTCTTTCACCGTGTTCAACTCGGAAATCAGTTTTTCTTCAATCTTTCTTTCTGTCGCCAATTCATATAGGGCTTCCGCGTATCGTTTTGCAACCACTTCGCTCATCGCTCTTCGCCCACTTCTTTAATGTATTCAGCGATTAGTCGATCTTGATCTTGTGCGCTAATTTCTTTTTCAAGCAATTTTCCAGCAATGAGCACGGATAATGAAGCGACTTGGTCTTGAAGTTGCTGTAACGCTTTTTCTTTTTCGTTGCGGATTTCTTCTTGCGCTTGTTGCTTGATTCTTTCTGCTTCTTCCTTCGCTGCTTGGATGATGTCTTGTTCTTGCTTTTGCCCTTGCGTTTTTGCGTCGTCAATGATTTGCTGCGCTTCAAGCTTCGAATTTCTTAGTCGTTCTTCGGCTTCTTTTGAAGCCTGTTCAGCTTGCGCGCGGTTTCTTTCAGCTTCCTCTATTTCATTCCTGATATGATCTTCCCGCTTCTTCATCATGTCCATGACCGGACCCCATGCATATTTGGTCACAAGAACCATGAGGAGGATGAAGAAGAACAGCAGGATGATCGTATCGAGAACTTGAAATCCACCTAGCACACAGTTCACTCCTTTCGAGAACGTACAAGCAAATGAAACAACAAATGATGGCGAAGTTTATATAGTAGCTTCGCCTCAATTTCAAATTCGTATGAAATTATCTACCCATTACAATTAGTGCGATAACTACCCCGATGATTGGAACCGCCTCAACTAATCCGATACCGATGAACATGATCGTTTGCAACTGACCTCTTAACTCTGGTTGACGTGCAACTCCCTCAACTGTTTTGCTGACGATCAAACCGTTACCTACACCTGCACCCAAAGCTCCCAAACCAACTGCAATTGCTGCTGCTAAAGCTCCCAAACTCATATTATTGAATCCTCCTTGATTTTATAATTTGTTTTATAATTTCCAGATTTATATAAATATAAAACTGGTTGATAAACGTCTTTACTGAACTGAAATTGATTAATGGTCACTGACTTTGTGGGAAATGTATACCATGGACAACATGGTGAAAATGAACGCCTGGATTGCTCCGATGAAAATGCTGAATCCTTGCCATACGATAAACGGAACGGCGCCCCCGATAAATCCCAAAATGCCTGATTTCGTCAATTGGACGAGCAGTGTGAGCAATACGCCCCCGGCGAAAATGTTACCAAATAGACGCAGACCTAACGTCAACGTGTTGGCAAATTCCTCGACAAGTTTGATCGGAAACAAGTACCATACCGGTGTGATATAGCTTTTGAAGTAATGTTTCGTGCCGCGAAGTTTCAACCCGTAGTAGTGCGACAATAAAATGATTGTTGTCGATAATGTCAACGTGATGACCGGGTCTGCCGTCGGCGATGTCCACCATACTTGATCATTGACGATGATGGTTGTGATGACACCCAACGTATTGCCGACCAGGATAAACAAGAACAAGGTGATGGCCAGCGGCAAAAACAGTCTGCCCGTTTTCCAGTCCATCGTGTCGTTGATGATCCCCTTCACGAAGTCGAGGATCATTTCCATGACGACTTGGACGCCAGTCGGCTTCATTTGCAAATTTCTCGCCCCTAAAATCGAAAGGACAAGGACGACAATGAACGTGACGATGATCATCAAAACATTGGCCAAGTTGACTGAAAGCCATGGTATCCCAAACAAGCCCTCGATGATTGGTGCACTTGTTTCATTCATTTTCTCACCCCGCTTTCATGTGCTATTTTCTCTGAAAAACAATAAAATCAATCATTATTATTGGATAAGAAAGCATAAGCCCGATGACATACCCTATGACGCTTACGTCCAGTTGGAGCACGATGATGGCGCCCAAAGCTACCATCGCAAACCGCGAAACGGTCCCCAATCCGGCGCGCTTGCCGCCTTTTTCGATCGTTTCGCCAAATTGATCGGTTTTGCGTTGCAAGAGCCATAGATTGTAGTAACTGACGACGGAGCCTATGAACAGACCAAGAAAAAAGTGCTTATCCGGTATAACGATCAGAACGATTGCAATGACCGCTATGACGTATAAGAACCATTTTCTTTGACGAGTGGCCATGTTTTGATATGCTGACATTCATCTGTCTCACTTTCAAAAAAGTGATGTCCTTTCAGGAGGGTGGACTGACAAAAAACGACGAGAAAATATGTATATTGCACGGTTGTCGTTTATGAAAGTTCAGTCATTCCATACGTTGAATTTTACATGAGCGTACGTTCAAAGTCAATTTAAACTATTAATGAAAAAAGTACCCAAAAACTACTTTAAACAATCGTTTGGCGTTATGTCAAACGACGACTATTTGTGACAAAAGTTTGAACATATTTTCACATGCATTTCGGTTTTAAAGAACGTATTTTTTTGTCAAATAACATAATTAATGTTTTCGTTAACAAATATGGCCGCCTCTATAACTATAATACGTAGGCCGCCCGAGTTTCAACTGTAAAGGGAAAAACGGCGGCCTAATTTTGAACAAATTATGGCAAGTAGATCGGCGCCTCATATTGCACGATTTCTCCGTTATCCAGTTCGGCGATGATGAGGCCGTAAAATGAACCGCGGTATTCAATGTCATTTCGCTGCAACTCATCTTCATGAATCCCTTTTTCCACATTTTCCAAACGGAGCAAATCGCCGACATACACCAACGTGTCCGGTTCAAACAGTTGTACGACGATCGATTTGGCATCTTCGATCGCATATAGTTCGTACGTATAAACGTCTTCTTTCAACGGGTGCAGCCGAAGTGAAAATCCAGTCACTTTTTTGTACGAATCCGTTACGTTGATCAAAATGTACGGCAGAAGCACTTCATCATGGTCGACCTCGACGGACAGCCAACCTTCTTGCATCCCCGTTTGCAAGAAAAGGCGGTTCGTTTTCAATGTGACCGGCACCGTCTTTTTTTCCCCTGGTTTCAGCGTGAACGTTTGCGGCAGGGTAAAATAGAGTCCGTTCTTCGACTCCTCGTGGCGGAAGGAAATTTTTTTGTTTTCTTTCGACACATTATGAAAGATGACATCTTGGGACACTTCTTCGATGTAATCGGAAATTTTCCCAAATGTCAACAAACCGTTTTCGATCAATACGTCCGCTTCGAGCGCTTTGTCGAGCCGGATGAGCCCGGACCCTTGTATATGCGGCGGGATGAGCTTCCCTTCTTCGTCTTCGAGTCTTAGGGCTGTCGTTTCAAGTGCGGCAAAAATTTGTGCATTCGTCCATTTCGGCTTCGCCTCTTTCATGATGGCGACCGCACCGGCGACGTGCGGACTGGCCATGCTCGTTCCGTTCAACACTTGATAACCGTTCGGCACGGTGCTGAGGACATTCACCCCAGGCGCGAGAATATTCGGCTTGATCGCCCAATTGATCGTCACCGGTCCGCGGGAACTGAACGGGGCGACCAAATCTTTTTTCACGTTGACGATCGTCTTGAAATAACGGTCTTGATGGTATTTTTCGAGCCATTCACCATCTTTTTTGTTGACGAGTCCGATCGGGATCGGTATTTCTTGCTCGAGGAGCCGGTTCAACGCCGGATTCGGTTTGTCGTTCGTCCGTTTGATAATGACGGCGGCCGCCTCTTTTTCGATCGCTTGGAAAACGCGGTCGATGAGCGTCTTTTCGTCATCATCGACGAGGACAATGCTTGCGGTGAACGTTTTTTCTTCATCAAATGTGACGAGCGGATAATCGCGGTCAAGTTTCCACGGTGCGTTTCGGTTGATCGATCGGATGGGGATATGCCGACCTTTTTCAGGTTCATATAAAAAGATTTCTTCCCTCATCGCTTCATACGCGCCGACGGAAAAAGCGGCTTTGGCGGTCGCAGGCGCCCCGACCGTCCAAGTTTCCGGGCCGGAATTGCCGTTGGCGACGATGACGGCGACGCCCCGTTTGGACGCTTCCTGCACCGCTTTGCTCGTCGGATAGTCCGGGCCGTTCACCGTATTTCCGAGCGACAAATTCATGATATCGACACCATCTTTCATCGCCCGTTCCATTGCGGCAATCACTTGTATCGACGTGCCGACCCCTCCTGGACCAAGCGCGCGGTAAGCGTAAATTTCCGCATTTGGGGCGACCCCCCGCAAATGACCGTTTGCCGCGATGATGCCGGCGACGTGCGTGCCATGCGTCGTCGGCATCCCTTCGTCCTTCGTCGTCTCCATCGGTTCTTCATCCAAATCGACGAGGTCGAAACCGCCACGGTAATTTCGTTTCAGATCGGGATGGTTGAGATCGATCCCCGTATCGATCACCCCAACTTTGATTCCTTTACCGGTGAAGCGAGTTTGATTCAGTTTTTCGGGGAAAATGATGTTCGGATCCAACGTGGAAAAAAGGTTCGGCCTTGTGAGCGTCGTGTACGTTTGCACCGGGTGCATCCCCAGGATAAAATCGAACCGCTCAAGTTTTCTCAATTCACTCCATTTCCCTTTGATCGCCAGTGCGTTCAGCAGCGTGTCAAACGTCTGGACGATGGTTAATTGCGGAAACTCTTTTTCTATTTGCCGTTTCCGTTCGTATGGCGAGCCGGACACTTCGATGATCATCGCCCGCTCTTTTTCTTGCTGTGCTGCCGCGCTCGTTACCGTATATATATATGAAGCTTCTTGATTTAAACAGATGAAAACCAGGACGATGAACATAAACGATAAGCGTGGTAAAATTTTCAACGCAAGCACCCCGGACGCATAAGTATGTACATGTATTATTTGAGAAAAAGGCGCCGTTATACTTCCAAATGGAAAAAACGCCCGCTTAGGCGATGCCTGAAACGGGCGTTTAACCGCTACACCGTTTTGCTTGTCAGTTCTTCACGCGCTTTTTTCGCCGCAGCGACCATCACTTTCAAAGCGCCGATCGTTTCTTCTTCTTTGCGCGTTTTTAAACCGCAGTCCGGATTGACCCAGAACTGTGAAGCCGGTATCGTACGCAAGGCGCGGTCGATGTTCGTTTTGATTTCTTCCAATGAAGGGATGCGCGGGCTGTGGATGTCATAGACCCCCAAGCCGATTTCTTTTTTGTACGTATTTTCTTCAAAGGCGCTGACGAGTTCGCCGTGGCTGCGCGACGTTTCAATGGAAATGACGTCGGCATCGAGCGCATCGATCGCATCGAAAATGTCGCCGAACTCTGAATAGCACATATGCGTATGAATTTGCGTGTCTTTCTTGACGGTCGCCGTCGCCAAACGGAATGCGTAAGCCGCTTCGTTCAAATATTCATCCCATTTTTCCGGATCAAGCGGCAAACCTTCACGAAGCGCCGGTTCATCCACTTGGATGATTTTGATGCCCGCTTCTTCCAACGCTTCGATTTCTTTACGCAATGCGAGTGCGATTTGTTTCATGATGTCGTAACGCGGTGTTTCATCGTGCGCAAAAGACCAGTTCAAAATCGTCACCGGGCCCGTGAGCATTCCTTTCACCGGGCGGTCCGTAAGCGATTGTGCATACGTGATCTCTTTCACCGTCATCGGTCCCGCCCATGATACGTCGCCGAAAATCAACGGCGGTTTCACGCAGCGTGAGCCGTAAGATTGCACCCAACCATATTCGGTCACTTGGAATCCGTTCAATTTTTCACCGAAATACTCAACCATGTCCGTCCGCTCGAATTCGCCGTGGACGAGCACATCGATGTCCAATTCTTCTTGGATGGCGATCCATTTCTTGATTTGCTCTTTGATGAATTGTTCGTACTCTTGGTCGGTGATTTCGCCTCTGCGCCATTTTGATCGTGTACGACGGACCTCTTGCGTCTGCGGCAAGCTGCCGATCGTCGTCGTCGGTAAAAGCGGCAATTGGAAACGTTCTTTCTGGATTTTCAAACGCTCATCAGACGGTGTGTCGCGTGTTGCGTCATCTTCCGTCAAACTTTTCACCGCGCTTCGGGTCGCCTCATCGGAGCGGTATTTCGTTTTCAACTCGGCCAACGCTTCATCCACTTCAGCGATTTCCGCCTTGATGGCGCCTCTTCCTTCTTTTAATCCTTTCGTCAAAATGACGACTTCTCTCAGTTTCTCATCAGCAAACGAAAGCCCGCCCAAGATGACCGGATCGATCTTTTCTTCGAGCGTCTTCGTCACCGGCACATGCAACAATGAACTTGACGGTTGGACGATGATGTCGCCGTCTTTTACAAATTGTTTGATCGTTTCCAAAATCGTCAATTTCCCGCCCAAATCGGCGCGCCATACGTTGCGGCCGTCGACGATCCCAGCAGCCAACGTCTTTCCTTGCGGGAATCCGTATTCGCGCAGCAATTCCAGTGAATCGCCATGGACAAAATCCAAGCCGAAACCTGTGACCGGCAGTTGGATGATTTGTTCGTAGTGGTGGATTTTCTCGAAATACGTCTGGAAAAGGATGGCCAATCCCGGCACTTCTTCCGCAAACGTTCGATACACTTTTTTCGCCGCTTCAAGCGCATCTTCGCCGACATCCGTCACGAAAATCGGTTCGTCGATCTGGACGATTTTCGCGCCCGCTTCATGAAGTTGTTTCAATTGTTCGACGTAAAGCGGCAAAAACGTATCGACGAGCTTCGGAAAATCACGTTGCTCGTAGCCTTTTGACAATTTCAAAAACGTGATCGGCCCTAAAATGACCGGCTTTCCGTCGATGCCCAACGTTTCCTTCGCTTCTTTATAATAGAGAAGCGCTCTGTTTTCGACAAGTTTTGGCTGGACGTCGTTCAGTTCAGGGACGATATAGTGATAGTTCGTGTTGAACCATTTTGTCATTTCACTCGCCACTGCGTCGTCCGTGCCGCGGGCAATGCCGAAATAAGTTTCAAGGTCGACCGGACCACCTTCATAACGGAACCGTTTCGGCACGACTCCGAACGTGACCGCCGTATCCAACACGTGATCGTACAACGTGAAATCCCCTACCGGGATGAGGTCGATACCTAAGTCTTTTTGTTTGCGCAAATTGTTCAAACGGATTTCCGTCGTCTTTTGAAGCAATTGTTCTTCGGTGATCTTTCCATCCCAAAAACTTTCCAATGCTCGTTTCCATTCGCGTTGTTCGCCAATTCTCGGATAACCGATGTTAGAACTTAAGATGTTTGTCATGTCACTCTTCCTCTCTCATCATTTTTATATGATTGCTTGATCAGCTTTTTCACTCGTTTTTTCATGAATGTACTTCACCAACTCGACGATGATGTCATAGCGCATGAACGGTGTGATCAAATAAAGTGTGTTGAAATGTTCAAGCGCTGCGTCGATCAGTTCCTTTGAAATCTTGATGCTTTCTTCCGTCGACTTTTCGCGGTTGTCCGCCACTTTTTTCAAGCGGTCGCGCACTTCGTCGGCAATCGAGATCCCCGGCACTTCATGGTGCAAAAATTCCGCATTCCGCGATGATGTAAGCGGCATGATACCGACGAAAATCGGCACATCGATGTGGCGCGTCGCCTCTTTCAATGCTTTAAACTTTTCCGCGCTGTAAATCGGTTGCGTCAAAATGTAATCGGCGCCGCTTTCGATTTTCCGCTCCATCCGTTGCACCGCTTTTTTTAGGTTGGCGACGTTCGGATTGAACGCCGCGGCAACGCTGAACGCCGTCTTTTCCCGCAGCGATTGTCCCGAGAAGGAAATGCCTTTGTTCCCTTTTTTGATCAATTCGATCAATTTGAACGAGTTGACATCGAAGACGGATGTCGCACCAGGGAAGTCGCCGATTTTCGTCGGGTCGCCCGTGATGGCCAAAATTTCATGGATGCCGAGCGTGTGCAGCCCCATGAGGTGCGACTGCAAACCAATCAAGTTGCGGTCGCGGCACGTCAAATGGACGAGCGGGCGGATGCCTTCTTTTTGCAATAATGTCGCCACCGCCATGTTGCTGATGCGCGGCGTCGCCAATGAATTGTCGGCGAGCGTGATGGCGTCGACCCCCGCTTCTTTGAGCGCCCTTGCTCCTTTCAAATAATCGGTCAAATCCAAATGTTTCGGCGCATCGAGCTCGACGATGATCGTCGTCTTTTCTTTCGCCAACTCCGGAATCGTTTTTTCTTTCCGCTCCGGCTCTTTCACCGCCTTGATCCGCTCTTGGATCGGGACGACTTTTTCGGTGATCGGCTTTTTCCCTTTCAATGCTTCCGCCATCGCGCGAATATGCTCCGGCGTCGTTCCACAACAGCCGCCGATGAGGCGTGCACCTTGTTGGCGCAAATGTTCCGCGGCCGTTTTAAAATAGGACGGTTCATTTTCGTAATAAAGCACACCGTCACGATACGCCGGCAAACTCGCATTCGGATAAGCAGCCAAATAGGCGCGTTTCGGAAGCGGGACGGTGCTGAGCGCCCTTTCGATTTGCGCCGGTCCCAAGCGGCAGTTGACGCCGACGATGTCAGCACCCAACTCTTCCAATTGCTTCAACCCTTCCGCCAATGTGGTGCCATTTTCAAGCACCCCCGGTTCATGCATTGACACGTTCGTGACGATCGGCAGGTCCGTTTCTTCGCGGGCAATGGTCAGCACCGCCTTCAATTCTTCCAAATCGTAATACGTCTCCAAGATCAACCCGTCGATGTCTTCCATGAGCAAACTGTACAACTGCTCGCGGAAGCTCCGTTTTATTTCGGAAAGCGTCTCATTGAGCACCCTGCTGCCGCGGATGCCGCCGATGTTGCCGAGTACGTATGCCCGGCCGCGGCTCGCTTCCTTGGCGATTTGCACCGCACGCTGGTTGATTTTTTTCACCTGCTCTTCCAAACCGTAGCGGGCGAGTTTAATGTAGTTTGCTCCGTACGTATTCGTCTGGATCACTTTTGCACCGGCATGGATGTACGCTTCGTGCACATGTTTGATTTGTTCCGGGTACGATAGGTTCAATTCTTCAAAGCATTGATCCACCCCGTGCGAGTAAAGGATCGTCCCCATCGCCCCGTCGGCGATCAAAATGTCATCTTTCAAATCCTCCAATAGCCCCACTCATCTCACCCCCACTTTTGCGGCGACATGGAACGCTTGTTCCAAGTCTTTGATCAAATCGTCCGCATGTTCCACCCCTACGGATGCACGCAACAGGCGGTCGGTCAAACCGTATGAAAGCCTCACTTCTTCCGGGATGTCCATATGCGTTTGCGTGATGGGATACGTCAAGAAACTTTCCACCCCGCCGAGACTTTCGGCAAACGTAAATATGTTCACTGCTTTCAAAAACGGTTCGACGAGCGCTTTGTCGACGACTTCAAAACTTAACATGCCGCCCCGTCCGGGATAATGGACAGCTGTCACTAACGGATGTGTTGTCAAGTAGGCGGCGATTCTTTTGGCGTTTTTCTCGTGCCGTTCCATGCGGAGCGCCAACGTTTTCATGCCGCGCAACAGACTCCAACTATCATACGGGGACAAAACCGCACCGATCGAATTGTGCAAAAACGCCAACTCTTCCGCCAACGTTTCATCGTTTGTGACGACAAGTCCGGCCAAAACGTCGTTATGTCCGGCCAAATATTTCGTCGCACTGTGCACGACGATGTCGGCACCGAGGGCAAGCGGCTTTTGAATGTATGGTGTATATAACGTGTTGTCGACGATGTGCAAAATGCCGTGCTCTTTTGTGATTTCGGATATCTTTTTCAAATCGAACGTCTTCATGAGCGGGTTCGTCGGCGATTCGATGAACACTGCTTTCGTGTTCGGCTTGATAAGTTCTTTGATTTCCGATTCGTCATCGCCGTTCCAATACGTGAACTCAAAGTCGTACTTTTCCCGGAATATTTCAAATAAACGGTAGTTGCCTCCGTAAATGTCCCGCGATGAAATGAAATGTGCGCCTTTTTCAAACATTGAAAAGACGAGTTGCACCGCCGCCATGCCGGAGGAAGCGGCAAACGCCCGGACCCCTTCTTCGAGTTTGGCGACAGCGTCCTCGAGCACATCGCGCGTCGGGTTCCCGGTACGGATGTAGTCGTAGCCATCTTTAAGCCCGAGTTCCTCGTGGCGATACGCAGTGGAGAAATAAATCGGCGTACTGACCGCGCGAAAATGTTCATCCCGGCGGTTTCCCGCTTGTACGAGCAGCGTATCGATCTTGCAATCTTCCAGCATCCTTTCCTCTCCTTTCCAAAGAAAAAAGGCATCTTTTACCCGTTGAACCTCGGCGCATGCATGGCGGGTCCATTCGGGTAGAAGATGCCTCTAGTCGTCTAGTCGGCCTTCCGTCATGATTTGTTTGAGACAGTTTGCAATTGGTTCGGCTGGTTTGTGAAACGTCTCTTTTCTGTCGCGTCGATTTGCGTCACTTTTCCGTTGTGCACGGTGATCAAAATGGAACCGTAATCGATGTGACGCAGGCTGTTTTCCAAATATTCGAACTGTTCTTTCGTCAATTTGGTCATCCTCTCAACTCCTTCAAAACCTCAAGGTTTTTGAAAACAGATACACGGGGAATATGATGGAACCGAAGTGTGTCAAGAAGAGGTTTATATTTCTTTTGGACGTCCAATCAGAAATATAAAAACCTCTTCTTATCAAAATATGGATAAGAAGAGGTTAGCATACGAACACGACACTAAGTCTCTTCTTATCTCTCAGCATGTGAATCATGCTGCAGGAATTGGCACAGTACTTTGCAAGCAAAGTCTGTTGCCGAGGATTCATTGGGCCTGTCCCTCCACCTCTCTTGATAAGAAGCACTTACGTTTATATTCGGTTGTGATTATTACTGTACACGATTAAAGTTGGGCTGTCAACCATTAACACAAATGTTTCTCGTTCTCTTATTTCTTCAAATATATGCAAACGTCTTTCCGCTTATTCCGATTCATGAAAATTTTTTCGCATTTTCTATCGATTCGATTGCGCCATTTGTTCCTTCGCTTATTCTTTCAATACGTACTTTAACTTTTTCCGGATGCATTGCGCGGTAATGCGTCGACAAATTCGACGATTGTCGGTTTTTTGTAGGAAGCGATAGCTTGCTGCAATAGTCGATCACTTCTTGTTCGGTGAGCGATTCACCCGGTTTCAAAACGACGACCGCTTTCACCGTCTCGCCCCATTTTTCGTGTGGAACCCCGATGACGGCGCATTCGAGCGCTTCCAGCATTTGGTAAATCACTTCTTCGACTTCCGCAGGATAAAAGCACTCCCGTTGCCGTCGTTTCCGTCTGGCCGAAGTTGTCGTTGAGCGTCGCATGTTTAAACGTGTTCAACAACCGTTTTTTCAATTCCAACGGAGTGATCGCCGCTCCCGTGTTGATTGTGCGCAGATGGGAAAAATCGTACTTGTCAATTCAGTTCTTTGACCAATTTATATTTGTCATGTGCGCGACATTCGCATCAAAGTAACGGTCTGCCATCCCGGGTCATCATTAAAAAATCCGGGCCATGTTACGCCCGGATCGCTTTTCATTCATCATCGATTTCACATTCAATCACTTTCCAGTCTTGGCATCAATTTCAAATTCTGCTTCTTTCCCGCCACTTATGATTTCTATTTCATAAACATACCGTCCATCGTCTTCGTCCAACTCGACTGCAACGACATTCCCGGCAAATTTTTTTAAAGTAATGTTGACCGCATCATCTTCACTGATGAAATGTTCACCGCTTTTCATCGCTTTAAAAATGAATAAAAAAAGCTTGGGTAAAACGGTGCATCCGTTTTGCCCAAGCCTTCTTAGATTTTTCATTAAACGTCAATTTCCATGACGATGATTTTACCTGTGATTGCATCGATTTCAATCTCTGCTTCACGGTCGCCATTTTCAATTTCAATTTCGTAAATGAGACGGCCGTCGTCTTCGTCCAACTCGAGACTTTCCACTTTTCCAGGGAATTCAGCCAAGGCGATGTTGATCGCTTGTTGACGGGAAATGATGGCATGTTTACGTTCCCGTTTTTGCTCTTTCTTTTGTGTTTGTTCTTGTTTTTGGGCCGGCTCTTTTTTCATCGCATTTTGCTGTGCTTGTTTTTGTGCCGGTTGTTTTGTCTGATCTTGGTTCGTTTGTTTTTGTGGTTTGTGAATTTGTTTTTGTTCTTTTTCAACGATTTTCGTTTGATAGTTTCCGTCATCTTCTTTTGTTGCATCCGCTATGTTTCGTGATGTGTCCCCATTGTTTGCTCGCTTGCTTCCTTTGGCATCAGCGTCATCATTTTCTTTTGCCGTTTCGACAGGGACGATGCGTTTTTCTTTCAATTTTAAAATTTCACCAGTATTCGCATCGACTTTGAGTTCATATTCGGTGCCATGATCTTCATTGACGATTTCGATTTCGTAATATGGATTGTTCCCTTCTCGGTCCAATTCCAATTCCGTGATCGTTCCAGGATATTGGGCGCTGATCAAACTTTTCACATCTTCGTGGCTCAATTTCGGATCGGCTTGGGAAACATTCCCTGAATACAAACTAACGACCAAAGCGATGATGACAGCAAAAATTCCAGTTCCAATTGCGATTTTTTTCTTCATGAGTATCGCCCTCCTTTGTTGTTCTACTTATATGTTAACGGGCGAAAATGAAAAGAAACGGTGAATAAGATTAAAAATTGATGAGAAACAAATTAAGGATTTGTTAACATCGGAATGTTCACCGTAAACGTCGAACCTTTCCCGATTTCGCTTACAACTTCAATGGTTCCTCCGTGATGTTTTACAATCTCATTGGCGATCGCCAACCCCAGGCCGGTTCCTCCTGTTTGCCGCGAGCGGGCTTTGTCGATGCGGTAAAAACGGTCGAAAATCCGTTTTTGTTCTTCTTCCGGAATGCCGATTCCTTTGTCGATGACATCGAGGACCGCAAACTGTTGTTTCACATATAAGTAAAGCGCAATTTCCTTTTCGCTGTATTTGATCGCATTGCTGAGCAAAATGTAGACAACTTGTTCGATTTGTTTTTCATTCCCTTTGATCAAGACGCTTTTTTCTGCTATGTCCAAATGGATCTTGCGGTCGTAGGCATCGGCGAAAATACGGTGCACTTTCTTGACAAGTGGCACGAGATCGATCGGCTCATGCGGAAACGCCTGTTTGTTTTTGGCAAGGTCCAACAGCTGGTTGACGAGCAGTTGCATCCGCTCTGCTTCTTGTTCAATGACGTCGATCGATTCGGTGATCAGTTCTGGATTCGCTTTTCCCCGCCTTTTTAGCAATTCCGCATAACTTTTTATGATCGAAAGGGGTGTTTTCAATTCGTGCGATGCGTCCGAGACGAATTGTTCCTGCTTCTTGAAACTTTCTTTCAATTGGCGCATCAACTCGTTGAAGGTCGTCACCATTTCGTAAAGTTCATCTTTCGATTCGTTTTCCACTTCAATCAGCTGCCAATTTTTATCATGGATGTTGATTTTCATCGTCTCAATCAATTTTTGGATCGGCTGGATCACGAATTTGCTCAATAAATTCCCGGCGATGACGGTAGGGATCAAGATGATGAGGGAAGCCGCCACGAGGACATAAAACAACGTATGCATCATTTCATCCAGTGCAATCAAAAAATTTGCAACTTGAAGCGTCGCCACTTCCCCGTTTTCCCAAATGATCGGCTTCATCACGACGGCGATGTAGTGGCCCTGTTCGTCTTTTTCGATCGTCCGTTTCTCATGGTCGATGAATTCGTAAGCAAGTTGTGTGTAGCTCTCGCTTTTTGTAATCGTCGGAATGAGTTCCTCGCCGTTTTGGTCGATGACGCGGATGATGCCGTTTTCCGGGACGAACGCTTTCAGCAATTGACTGCGCGGGACATCGGGGTTTGCTTGCAGCGTTTCCACGATCGTGTTCGTCTCATTCGACAATCGGCTAAGTTCGTTTTCTGCGGATATTTTATAAAACAAAAAATAAATCGACGTATTGACCAACAAAATTAACAGAAGCATGAACAAACTGGAAAACAGCTGGATTTTCGTTTTTAATTTCATCACGTTTCGTCCTTTATCGTGTAACCTACCCCTCTTACCGTTTCAATGTAAGGGCGGGAAAATGGGTGATCGATCTTTTGCCTTAAGTAGCGGATGTACACATCGACAACGTTCGTATCCCCCATGTAATCGTAACCCCACACTTCTTCCATGATTTGTTCGCGTGTGAGGACGATGTTTTTGTTTTTCATCAAATACGTAAGTAAATCGAATTCACGCGGCGTCAATTGAATGTCTACATCCTTCCGCTTCACTTCGCGCGTTTTCAAATCGACCGTCAAATCCCCCACTTGCAATTTGTCCGTCTTTTGCATCGTGTTTTGTGCGCGGCGCAAATGGGCCCGGATGCGTGCGAGCAGTTCTTCGATTTGGAACGGTTTGGTGACGTAGTCGTTTGCGCCCAAATCGAGTCCGCTCACTTTGTCGTGCACGGCATCGCGCGCGGTAAGCAAAATGACCGGCGTCATTTCATCCCGTTTACGAAAACGTCGCAGCACTTCCAACCCGCTTAATTCGGGAATCATTATATCGAGCAGCACGAGATCGAATTCTTTCTCTTCCAATAGTTTTAAAGCGTCCAAACCATTGTCGGCAATTTCCGTCTGGTAATTTTCATATTGAAGTTCGAGTTGCAATACACGGCTCAATTTTTCTTCATCTTCGACAATCAAAATTTTTTTCATCGTTACACCTAGTTTCTTCCTTGTTGTCACTTCCATTGTAACAGTTAACCGGAGTTAAGGGCTATTATTTATTAAGTTGTCAATTTTAGCTGAACTGATTCAGCTTTTCGTTGACATCAAGTGGAGCGCGTTATAGAAAAACGGTTTACGTTTTTCGATTTGCGTTGACATTGGCATTTCGGTTCTCTATCATGAAGAAAAGAGCATTGGTTTGGGAGGGGTAAGATGGAATTTTTGTCGGTCGAGCAAAAAAATGAAATCGCTTACGTGACGTTTGAAAACCCGAAAGAGTACAATACGTTGACGCTCAGGCTGCTTGAAGAACTTGATCAGCTTTTGAAAGAAATCGCTAAGAAACGCGAAGTGAAAGTCGTCGTCTTGCAAGGGAACGAAAAAGCATTTTCCGCCGGCCACAGTTTGCGCGAAATTCAGAAAGGTGATTTGCAAGATGTCCAGCATTTATTCAACACGTGCATGAATGTCATGAAAACGTTCCGGGCAGTGCCACAGCTCATCGTCTCCAAAGTCCGCGGCGTCGCCGTTGCAGCAGGCACACAAGTCGTGGCGATCAGCGACCTTGCCATCGCGAGTGAAGATGCACGCTTTGCCACGCC
>JAAYTF010000050.1 GCA_012518125.1 Bacilli bacterium
AGCTGTTTTGCTTTACCAAGTTTTTGCCTTAACGATTTATATTTACGCCTAACATATTTGTTTTGTCTTCCGTTTCCAAAGAATTTGGTTTTGCCATTACTTGTTACGGCTACTGCTGGTACTTTTAATCCAAAATCTACTCCCATTATGTTTTTATCATTGCTTTGTTTTTCTGGTACATCTACAACTATTTGAGCTATCCATTTACCCGATTTTTTAGTTATTCTTAATGTTCCTAATTTATTATTTAGTTGTTGTTTTTGATAATCAGTTAGTATAGTTTTTACTTTTATTCTTTGGGATTTTCCATTAATCATAACTGGAAAACTCAAACAATCATTTATTTTATAATTTTGATTATTCCATATGCATACTGGCTTCCTTAATACAGATAGTTTATTAGTTTTCTTGTATTTTTTATAGACACTTCTAGCATCCTGTATTGCTTGATTTTTTACTGCACTTGGTAGATTTGCTTTAATATTTTTTGATGTTAGCTTTGTATGCCCATTGATCATAATTTGAACTATGCTGTTTACTGTATCAATATATTCAGTTAAAGTTTGTTCCAAATATTGTTCTTGTTCTTTAGTAGGTATTATTTTAAACTTAACTGTTAGCTTCATGATTCACCACCTTTCTATGCATTCTAATGAGCCTTCATCCCAATGGCTAAAGCCATGGGCTTTCGGCTAAGTTATCGTAAAGACATGTGCCGGAATGAACAAACCTTCAAGCTCACGCGCCATCTTTTGCAGCGTCCGGCCGGTTTCGTAGACGCGTTGTGAACTTAAGCGGATATTTTTCATCCGGCGTTTAAGCCAAGCGGAAAACTGCTCCATCGCCTCCACGGTCGGCAAAAAGACGAGCACGTGAAACGGCCCTTGTGAATCTTCGTCGTATATTTCCAGTTCGGAACCGATAAGAAGCGTCACGTTATGAAAGCGGATGCCGCCTCCGGAAAGCTCATACGCTTCCTCGTTTGCGATCAATTGTTTCACTTCCGACAAGACGTTCGGTACGTGGCAGTCGACAATGCCGATCAATTCGATCCCTTTATCGTTGTCGGCGGTATGTAGAATGTTTGTCAACGTCAAATCTTTCGAGGCGCTTATTTTCACTGGATTTTGGAAACGATCGCTTCCGACATGGACGTGCAAATCGGCAAATACAGTCTGAAACATCATCCTCTCCCCAGCAACATTTTGACGTATAATACCGCATAGGCCGTTTTTGCGTCATGAATTTTTTGCTCTTTCACATACTGTTCCGCTTCTTCAAGTGTGAGCTCAACGATTTCGATTAATTCATCTTCATCTCCGCTCACTTTTTCCTCCAACTTGACGAGTTCGTTTGAAAAATATAAGTGGATGATCTCATCGGCAAATCCAGGCGACGTATAAAACGATGTGACATATTTCAAGTTTTTCGTCGTATAACCGGTCTCTTCCTCCAATTCACGGAGCGCCGTGACGTGCGGCTCCTCACCTTTTTCGATTTTTCCGGCCGGGATTTCCACGAGCGTGCGTTCCAACGGTTTGCGGAATTGTTTCACCATGACTAATTTGCCTTCATCTGTCAGCGGGATGACGGCCACCGCTCCCGGGTGTTTGACGACTTCTCGTTTCGAACGCATCCCATTAGGCAATTCAACATCGTCAACGTGCAATGAAATGAGATTGCCACGGAATATTTCTTCCCGATGGATCGTTTTTTCTTCAAACTGCTTCATCGTAGTGCTCCTCTCCGACGTTACTAATGGTTATTATAGATGATTTCGTAATATTTAACATTTTTTATAAATAAAAAAGAAAAGGAAAAGATCATCTTCTTTTCCCTTTAATGAAATCAGAACGTTCATCGTCATAGCGGTCTTCTTTAAATGAAACCCGGGAAAACGGTTCGACTCTGACATTTACTTTCGTTTCCCCAATGACTTTGACTAAAAATTCTCTTTCCACTTCCACCGCTATTTTATTTCCTTCTGCATCAATTTTGCACTGTAGGCAATTAGGCTGTTGGAGGCTTTTTACGATGATGTCGTAATGATCATTGAAGCAATGCTCATCACGATGCGAAAGTTCGACTTCGTCACAATATTCAATTTTTTCAGAGATGACTTCCGTTTTCGTATTTTCATGGAATGAATACCAAACATTTATATCGTAACTGCCATGGATTTCGACGATATCTTTGTTTTTCTTTTTCGCATGGTATTTATGGTTGATGATCCAACAACCTAACACACTCGAAGGTCTATGGGCCGGGAGGACATAATCGGTTGACTTAGTTCGTTTTCGTCCCTTTCCACAAACAGCTTTCGTAATAATTTCTCTATATTCTGATTCACGAAATGACATCGTTACGCACCCTCCTCTTTAGTCATAGTCATTTTATGCAAGGCTAACACCTAAAGTGCATACCTTTTTCAGGTGCACATTGCGAAGGGTGATTGTCATTTTTTATAAAAAAAAATAAAGAAAAGTAATATTTATCGTGTTTTTGGAAAAAGTATATATGAAAAGAATAAATCGATTGGAAAAGGATGTGTGAGCATGGATATTTTAAGAAGGATCGCGTTGATTTTAGTCATCATTGGCGCGATAAACTGGGGATTAATAGGTTTTTTTAATTATGACTTAGTTGCGGCCATCTTCGGCGGTCAACAGTCCGTCATCGCAAGAATCATCTACGCACTCGTCGGCATCAGCGGATTGTATGCTTTGACGATCTTCTTCACCGGTCTTGATGAGCCGGATGATGACCGTGTCAGAACGGTCCGGCCGGATTATCGGACGGAATTCGGCAGCGATTTTGAATCTTATACGAAGCAACGCGATGAAACATCAAAAAAAGAGGGCGATTAAGCCCTCTTTTTTTATTCGTTCGCATCTGCCGTATGTTTGTCGAGATCTTCGTAATTTCTTCTCAATTCCGTCCCCGTCGTTCCCTTCAACAAATCACCGCCGGTGTCGCGGATGACGTGGTTCGTCACTTCACGGGCGATCGTTCCGGAAACGAGCTGCAAGACGTCATTGACGACCATTTGGATTTCCTTAAATTCTTGCACGAGTGGGATTTCATCCAGTTCGTCCTGCACCTTTTCAAGTTCGGCTTCAACTTTTTTCAACGCCTCTGTTTTGTTATACGCCTGCAAATTGACCGCCTGTTTTTGCAATCGTTTAATGCGAGCGATGAGCTGCTGGACTTTTTCATTTTTGTTGATTTGGACTTCGAGTTCTTTGAATCGTTCGATTTCTTCGGTTCTCGCAAGCATCGCAGCTAAATGTTTTGCTTCATCCAATACTTCTTTGCGGGAATATATTCTCATTTTATTTCACCTCAGTTGTTTGGTTTACAAATTCGCCTTCGAGCGACCACGTTTTTGCTTCCGTAATTTTCACGTCGACGATTTCACCGATGACGGACTTCGGCCCTTTGAAGTTGACCACTTTGTTCTTTTCCGTATAACCGGATAAAACGTTAGGGTCTTTTTTGCTTTCGCCTTCAACGAGCACTTTGACCGTTTTTCCTTCATATTTTTCCATCGCTTCGCGCGATAAACGGTTCACCAATTCGTTTAGGCGGTATAACCGTTCTTTTTTCACTTCCATCGGCACGCTGTCTTTTTGGACGGCTGCCGGCGTTCCTTCACGCGGTGAATAGATGAACGTATAGGCGGATTCAAAGCCGACTTCCTCCACTAAAGACATCGTTTCTTCAAATTGCTCATCCGTCTCGTTCGGGAAGCCGACGATGATATCGGTGGATAATGCGACATTTGGTATCGCCGCTTTGATTTTGCTTACGAGTTCCAAATATTCTTCACGCGTATATTTGCGGTTCATTTTGCGCAAGATTTCGTTGCTGCCTGACTGAACCGGCAAATGAATGTGCGGCATCAAGTTGCCGCCTTTGGCAAGCACCTCGATGACATGGTCGTCAAAATCGCGTGGGTGGGGTGATGTAAAACGGACACGTGGAATATCGATTTTGCGAATGTCATCGAGAAGGTCGCCGAAACGGTAATCGATGTCGGTGAAATCTTTTCCGTACGCGTTGACATTTTGGCCAAGAAGCGTGATTTCTTTATACCCTTGCGCCGCAAGATGTCTCACTTCTTGGATGATGTCTTCCGGACGGCGGCTGCGTTCTTTACCGCGAGTCATCGGCACGATACAGTACGTACAGAACTTGTCGCAGCCGTACATGATGTTCACCCAGGCTTTGATCTTGCCTTGGCGTGCCTTAGGCAAGTTTTCGACGATATCGCCTTCTTTCGACCACACCTCCACCACTTGCGCTTTGCTGAACATCGCTTCCTTCAGCAATTTTGGCAAGCGGTGAATATTGTGCGTACCGAAAATGAGATCGACGTATTGGTGCTTTTCCAAAATGCGATTGACGACATTTTCCGTCTGCGGCATGCAGCCGGAAACACCGATGATCATGTCAGGTTTTTCCACTTTGAACTGTTTGAGATGGCCGATTTCGCCGAACACTTTATTTTCCGCATTTTCACGGATTGCGCACGTATTTAAAATGATGATATCGGCTTCTTCTTCTTTCGTCGTCGCTTCGTAGCCCATTTCCATCAACATGCCGGCCATCGTTTCGGAATCGTGCTCGTTCATTTGGCATCCATACGTACGGATGAGGAATTTCTTGCCTTCCCCGATGTTTTTCATATCATCCGGTATTTCAAAGTCGTACAAGATTTTCACTTGTTCACGACCGCGTTTACGTGCTTTGCGTATATCTGGAGGTTGGTACGTCGTTTGGAAATAGATTGCGAAATCTTCCGTCGTTTTTTCAGACAACGGTTTGTCCTGGCTGGATTTTCTGTCCGCGGACAAATCCGTTCTCAATTTTGTTGATTCTAGTCGTTGCTTTTCGTTCATCCAAAGAAGCTCCTTTCAAAATAAACTATTACCTAAATAAGTATATAACTTTTAGCTTAAAAGGACAATGTTTGCTATCGAGAACATATCGGTTTCATCTCGCTTTTAATCAAGTTCCTTAAAAATAACAAAAACTACCTATGGAAGGTAGTTTTGCGAGAATTGTGTTAAAGTTTTCTTTTTCTTTTTCCTTTGCTACCGAGGCTCGACAATCAGTTTAATTGCAGTTCTTTCTTCATTATCGATCATAATATCGGTAAATGCAGGGATGCAAATGAGATCTACTCCGCTTGGTGCCACGAAACCTCTTGCAATCGCAACTGCTTTAATTGCCTGGTTCAATGCTCCGGCTCCAATCGCTTGTAGTTCTGCTGAACCATTCTCCCGTAAAACATTTGCTAACGCGCCAGCTACTGAGTTAGGATTTGACTTTGCTGAAACTTTTAAAACATCCACTACGTAGTACCTCCTTCATAAACATATATATAGATAGATGTATTGCTACTATATTCTAGAAAGCGATGCCTTATTACTTAATTATGCACAAACTTGCCAAGATTACAATCATTTTCTTTCAAAAAAGCGATTTCAATTATTATTATAATCGAAAAACGGACGTTCGTCATTAATAATTATCCGCTCAATTTTTTCAGTTTTTCCAGTGATTGGATTCAATTTTATAAAACACCCGTTCAATTGGTTGGGCCCGTTTTTTTCGACTTCAAACCGCGTCGGCAAATTCGTCAAAAAACGATTGATGACCGCTTCTTTTTGGACGCCGATAATGCCGTTATATGCTCCTGTCATACCGACATCGGTGATGTACCCCGTCCCCTTCGGCAATACCCGCTCATCAGCGGTCTGTACGTGTGTGTGCGTACCGATCACGGCGCTTGCCAAGCCGTCGACGTACCAGCCAAAAGCGAGCTTCTCGCTCGTCGCCTCGGCATGAAAGTCGATGATGATTTTATTCGTTCTCTCAAGCGCTTCTTCGATCAAACGCTTGCCGACCGTAAAAGGATTGTCATTGGCTTCCAAGAAAGTCCTTCCTTGCAAGTTGATGACAGCCGCTTCTTCATCGTTCACGGTCACGTAGACGATGCCTTTGCCAGGGTTATTTTCGGGATAGTTGGCTGGACGGACTAAATAGTCTGCGTCATCGATGAAATCGAAAATTTCTTTTCTGTCCCACGTATGATTGCCTAACGTCACTACTTGCGCACCGGCTTGCAACAATTGTTTATAAATTTTTTCCGTGATCCCTTTTCCGGATGCCGCATTCTCACCGTTGACGATCGTCAATTGCGGGCGATACTTTTCTTTCAGTTTTGGCAAGTAGTTGCTGAGCATCTCTCTTCCTGGGGAACCAACTACATCTCCGATAAATAATATATTCATGTCTGTCTTTCTTCTCCTTAATTTGAACTTTCTTCCATGATAAGAGAAATTGTAAAAAAGCGGTGAATCATAACCGCTTTTTTACTTATTTTGCATATTCGATTGCTCGCGTTTCGCGAATGACGGTCACCTTAATATGACCAGGATATTCGAGTTCCTCTTCAATCCGTTTACGGATATCCCTTGCAATATGAACCGTTTCTGCATCGTCAATCATATCCGGTTTTACCATGATGCGGATTTCTCGGCCAGCTTGAATCGCGTACGATTTTTCGACGCCTTCGAACGAATTTGAAATTTCTTCCAATTTTTCGAGCCGTTTAATGTAATTTTCAAGCGATTCGCTTCTGGCGCCCGGTCTGGCGGCTGACAATGCATCCGCAGCCTGCACCAAGACGGAGATGATCGAATTCGGTTCTTCATCGCCGTGGTGTGAAGCGATTGCGTTGACGACTACTGGATGTTCCTTGTATTTCATCGCCAGTTCTTTGCCTAATTCAACGTGACTGCCTTCCACTTCATGATCGATCGCTTTGCCGATGTCATGAAGCAAACCTGCTCTTCTAGCCAACGTTTCGTCTTCGCCCAATTCCGCCGCCAAGATGCCGGCCAACTTCGCCACTTCGATCGAGTGGCTTAAAACGTTCTGTCCGTAACTCGTGCGGTATTTTAAGCGGCCCAACGTTTTGATCAAATCTGGATGCAGGCCGTGAATACCGACTTCGAACGTCGCTTCTTCGCCGACTTCTCGAATGTATTCATCGACTTCGCGGCGCGCTTTGTCGACCATTTCTTCGATTCGCGCAGGGTGAATCCGGCCGTCTTGAACTAATTTTTCCAAAGCGATACGGGCTATTTCTCTCCGGATTGGATCAAAGCCGGATAAAATGACAGCTTCCGGCGTGTCGTCAATGATTAAATCGATTCCCGTAAGCGTCTCGAGTGTGCGGATGTTTCTTCCTTCACGACCGATGATGCGGCCTTTCATTTCATCGTTAGGCAAATTGACAACCGTGACGGTCGTTTCTGCCACGTGATCCGCAGCACAGCGTTGAATCGCTTGGGACAATATTTGTTTCGCTTTCTTATCCGCTTCTTCTTTGAAGCGGCTTTCTGCCTCTTTAATCATTAACGCCGTTTCTTGTTTCAGCTCTTCTTCCATCCGCTGTAAAATGATGTCTCTTGCTTGATCCATCGTATATCCAGAAATGCGTTCAAGTTCTTGTTGCTGTTCTGCTAGGAGAGCTTCCACTTTGCTTTCCATCTCTTGAATTTGTTGTTGTTTTTCCGCCAATGCTTGATCTCTTTTTTCCAACGTCATTTCCCGTTGGTCCAGCGTGATGCTTTTCTTATCTAACAAATCTTCCTTCTGCATTAAACGTTCTTCTTGCTTTTGGATTTCAATACGGCGCTCACGCAATTCCTCTTCCACTTGTTTGCGAAATTCATGGCTTTCTTCTTTAGCTTCTAGGAGTGCTTCTTTTTTCGCGGCTTCCGCGTTGCGATACGCTTCTTCCACGATTTGTTTCGCTAAATTTTCGGCGCTGGAAATCTTGGCTTCCGCAATGGATTTGCGAACTAAATATCCAACAACAATACCGACGATCAGGCTTAAGGCGAGCAAAATGGAGATGATCAAAGGTTTGTCCATGTCCTCTCACCTCCTATTGCTATGAAAATGGCACGAGCGTTTATGTCGGCATTTTTACTTTGTCAGCCAAGTGAAAATGTATAATTTAAAATATAAAATTATACATATTAATTTTAATTGTATCAATAGGCAAAGTCAACAAAAAGCCAAGACGGGCCGACAAAAGAAAATATCCTTTGCCTTTTTTTGCAAAAGGAAAGGATATTCTCAAAACTTTATTCCGTTGTTTCGCCCGCTTCTTCGAGCTCTTCTTCCGCATCTTGGTCCAAATTGAAATGTTTACGGACTTTCGCATTGATCTCATCAAAAATTTCCGGATGTTCGACCAAAAATTGTTTCGCATTTTCCCGTCCTTGGCCGAGGCGCTCCCCGTTGTACGAGTACCATGCGCCACTTTTTTCGATGATATCGATTTCGGAGGCGATGTCTAATATTTCCCCTTCTTTCGAAATTCCTTCACCGTACATAATATCGACTTCGGCTTGTTTGAAAGGCGGCGCCACTTTGTTTTTCACCACTTTGATGCGCGTGCGGTTTCCGACCATTTCCGTGCCTTGTTTCAACGTTTCCGCACGTCTTACTTCCAAACGGATGGTTGAGTAAAATTTGAGCGCTCTTCCACCAGGCGTCGTTTCCGGATTGCCGAACATGACGCCGACTTTTTCACGGATTTGGTTGATGAAAATGGCGATCGTTTTCGATTTGTTGATGGCGCCCGACAATTTGCGGAGCGCTTGTGACATGAGGCGAGCCTGCAAGCCGACGTGGCTGTCGCCCATTTCTCCTTCAATTTCCGCACTCGGCACGAGCGCCGCTACAGAGTCGACGACGATGACATCGATCGCGCCACTGCGGACGAGCGCTTCAGCGATTTCCAACGCTTGTTCCCCGGTATCCGGCTGTGAAAGCAGCAACTCATCGATGTTGACGCCGAGCGCTTTTGCGTAGTTCGGATCGAGCGCGTGCTCCGCATCGATGAAAGCGGCCTGTCCGCCGAGTTTTTGCGCTTCCGCAATCGCATGGAGGGCAACCGTCGTCTTACCGGATGATTCCGGACCGTAAATTTCAATGACGCGCCCGCGCGGATAACCGCCAATCCCCAACGCAATATCTAATGCGATCGAACCGCTTGGAATCGTCTCGATTTTCGTATCCGCTTCCTCGCCCAATTTCATGATCGAACCTTTACCGAATTGTTTTTCTATTTTTCGTAACGCTTCTTCTAAAGCTTTTTGACGATCGTTCAATCTCTTTAACCCCTTCCTCATGAACTAACACTATCATACTTCCATTATACAACTTTCGCAAACAAAATGCGAATACATGTTCTTTTATTTTCCGCGTCTCATCGGTTCGAAAATGTTAATACAAAACGGTTTTCGTTTGAAAATGTCATTTTTGATCCTGATTCCGGGCAATTTTTCATTTTAAATAGTTAAATAACATTTCAAAGCCTTTTAACACTGCTTGATAGCGAATTTGTTTGCGATTGCCGAAAAATTTACATTTTTCAACTTGTCGCTGGCCTTTGCGGTCGTATAGGCAAACGTAAGTCGTGCCGACATCTTTATTTTCAGTCCGGTCCGGCCCCGCCACGCCAGTGAAACTGACACCGATGTCGGCATCCATCAATTCGCTTGCCCGTCTTGCCATCTCATAGGCGCACTGTTCGCTGACTGTCCCATACGTTTCGATCGTTTCTTTTTTGACGCCCAACACGTTTTGTTTCACTTCCGCTGCATACGACACGATGCCGCCTTTAAACACTTCGGATACGCCCGACTGGGAAACGAATTTGCTTTGGAATGCGCCGCCGGTAAGGCTTTCTGCAGCTGCAAGCGTTTTTTGATGTTTTAGCAGCAGTTCGAACACTTTGCCTTCGATCGTCGCATCATCGTCGCCATAATAATATTCGCCAACCCTGTCTAAAATTTCCTTTTTCTTCGCTTGAAGCATCGCTTCCGCTTCGTTTTTCGAAGCCGCTTTGGCAGTCAATCGAATCGTGTTGCCATCGCGCCCGGTTAAAAGCGCAATCGTCGGATTATCTTGCGTTTGTATGATGTCTTGAATGCGGTCTTCCAAAACCGATTCGCCGATGCCGATAAACTTTAGGACGAGCGACTGGATGATTTGGGCACCGTTCAATTCGCTCAAGTAAGGCAGCACATGATCGGAAAATATTTGTTTCATCTCCCGTGGAACGCCCGGAAGGAAAATCCAAATGTTCCCGTCGTATTCGACGAGGTTCCCCGGGGCCAATCCGTATTTGTTTTCCAGGATTTTGGCATTTTCAAAAACGCGCGCCTGCCTGCGATTGTTCGGTGTCATTTCCATGTTGCGTTCGTTAAAAAACCGCTCGATTTTCTTCAGCGAAGCTTCATCTTCGATAATGTTCAACCCGCTGATTTGTTGAAAAGCTTCCCGCGACAAATCGTCTTCGGTCGGGCCGAGGCCGCCGGAAACGATGATGACATTGGAGCGTTTGTTCGCTTCTTTCATCACTTGCGTCAATCGTTCCAAATTGTCGCCGACAACCGTATGGAAATACGTATTGATCCCGTATGCGGCGAGCTTTTCCGACATCCATTGCGCGTTTGTATTGGCGATTTGGCCGAGCAACAATTCCGTGCCAACGGCAATGATTTCCGTACGCAACGTTTTTTTCATTTCGAATCCCTCAAAACATGCCAGTTTTTCACAAAATAATCGATCCCAGACCAGACGGTCAAAATGAGCGCAATATATACGAAAATCACATCGACCGGGATTTCGACGTATGCAAATGGGAAGTTGTGAAGCAATAACAAACTGATAGCGATGAGCTGTGAAGCGGTTTTCAATTTACCCATCTTCCCAGCGGCAAGCACGATGCCTTCCCCCGCTGCCACAAGCCGCAATCCAGTGACGGCAAATTCACGCGTGATGATCAAGATGACGATCCAAGCGGCGATCATATCGAGTTCAACGAGCAAAATGAATGCGGCAGAAACGAGCAATTTGTCCGCCAACGGATCCAAAAATTTGCCCATATTGGTGACAAGCTTGTATTTTCGTGCATAATAACCATCGAGCCAATCGGTCGCACTGGCAACGATGAAAATAATCGCGCTAACCAAATGAGTGACAGGATATGCCGCATCATTCATATACCAATATCCCCAGTCAAACGGGACCGATAAAATGATGATGAAAATTGGAATGAGACAAATTCGTGAAAGCGTTATTTTATTTGGGAGGTTCATGTCGATCACCTTTCTCTATATGAAGGTAAAACCCCCTTCCTATGTCGAGAAGGGGGAATGACTGACAAAACGTTTAAAACATTGTTTCGTTGCGGAACGAAAAATTGCTTACTCTTCTTGTTTCTTTAAATGAATCAGAAACTTCTGGTGCACCCGATCTTGTGGATTGACAGGGTATTCCATTTCCACATCGTTCATTTTGATGGTCAACCCCGCCGTGTTGCCAACGTTTAAATAGACATTTTCTTCATCCGATATGTCATATGTTCCGATTTCGGCATTCGGAGACAATATGCCATCGAAATAGCGCGTTCCGCTGCTGCCGACGATGGAAATGTACGCATCCGCGGACACATCAAATGACAGCACGACTTCGTCTTCCGCATGCAAAAATTCCAGTTCGGATTCAGGGGAAGTGCCTTCACCGACGTTTAGGACGTTGAATTCACTTTCAAACGCCGGTTCTTGAGGAGTAAGCGAATCATCGGAATTCTCCGCTTCTTCCTCTTCTTCTGCGATCGGCGTTTCCCGTTCAGGTTCGTCAACATCGCGGATGATTTGATCGGATTCATTATCTTGTGCCACTTTGTCCCCGTCTGTCGTCAATGCCTTTTGCGTCAAAGTCCATGCGATAAACAAAACACTGATAATTAAAACGATGACGATAACTGTCGGCAAAAAGGAAAGGATCGATTTGCTTTTCGCTGCGGTCGCCCGTCGCGAACGGCGGACGTTTGCATATTGGACCGTCTCTTCTTGCTGAACGTTTTCCGCGTCAAAATAACTTAACAGCGTATTCGGATCGAGCCCTAAAACCAACGCATACTCTTTTATGAATGCCCGTGCGTAAAATCGGCCGGGTAAACGATGAAACTCGTTATCTTCAATCGCTTGCAAATAACGTTTTTGGATCTTCGTCATATCTTGGATGTCATCAAGCGTAAGGTTTTTTGCTTCACGTTCTTCCTTTAAGATTTGACCGATCTCCATCCATATAACACCTTCCAAATTTTATAATTCGAACATTTCATTTCCGGGCATAAACTTATCCATCATTTGATCGTAATTGATCTCTTCATCTTTGTGTCGTCTAATTTCGATGATATAATCGAAATCTTTCATTGAATATTCCGTTCCTTGTACGAAAATGTCGGGATGCTCAATCACTTTGATCGCCGGCAAGCGCATAATTTCACGGATCAAGCGCCAATGTTGTTCGTCTGCGCGCTGTTTTGAAACGACGCCATCGATGATATATATATAATCTTCACCGTACTCACCTTCGATCAACTTTTTGCGAACGGTCTGTTTCAACAACGTACTCGAAACAAACAGCCATTTTTTATTCGCGCTCACGCTGCCCGCCACGATCGACTCCGTCTTGCCGACGCGCGGCATGCCTCTTACACCAATTAACTTATGACCTTTCGCCTTAAATAATTCAGCCATAAAATCGACGAGCAAACCAAACTCTTCACGGACAAATTTCACCGTTTTTCGATCTTCGCTGTCGCGATGGATATATTTTCCATGCCGCACCGCCAAAATGTCAAGAACGGACGGTTTGCGCAATTTCGTGATGCGGATCGTATCCAATTTATCTAAAATCGTTTTCAATCGTTCGATATTTTCATCGTCTTCGGATAAAATTAACATTCCTCGTTTTTTATTTTCAATACCATTAATCATGACGATATTAATGGACAGCATGCCAAGCAATGAAGAAATATCGCCTAAAAGCCCTGGGCGATTATGTTGCAACTCATATTCAAAATACCATTCCGTTTTCTCCATTGGCCAGCCTCATTTCGCTTAATCGTCCATCTTCTTAATTTTACCTAATCAACATAATAATTGCAATCGAATCTAGAGTGGATCGGCCGTTTTCATAAAATGAACCTCATTTTGTCGTCATTTTGTTACAAAAAAAGCTATAAGGTTGACGGATCCCTTAACCTTATAGCTTTTTGAAACGGTATTTAGTTTTTTTGGACCAATTTGATCATGGCGCTGGCAAGAGCACGTTGCTCTTCTTCCGATGCAGCATTCCACAATTCTTTCAAGACTCGCTCTTCTTCGTTTTTCGGTTCGACGTTTTGGCTCAAATAATCGCCTACATGCTGCGCCATTTCGGTAATCGTTTTGTCGCTCATGCCAAAGTTCTTCGCCTGGTCGATCCGGTTGGCCAAAAATTCTTTCCAAGTTGAAAAATTATCTAAAACAGACATTTAAATACCTCCTTAATCTTTACGGTTAGTATGCAACGCCTGAAAAACTTTATTCAACATCCAGAAATTTACAGCCAACCGCCGGTGATGTTGATGATTTCGCCTTGAATGTAATTCGCGCGGTCATCCATGAGGAAGCTGACCGTGTAGGCGACTTCGCTGGCGAGTCCGGCCCGGTTCAACGGAATTTGGGAAATGATCGTCTCTTTTTCCACATGTTCGTTCATCTTCGTATCGATAAAACCTGGACTTACGGCATTTACGGAAATCCCGGACGGCCCGACTTCTTTTGCAAGCGCCTTGACGAAACTGTTTTGCGCCCCTTTCACCGATGAATAGATGACTTCATAACTGGCGCCGACATGGCCCCAAATGGACGTGATGAAAATGATTTTCCCCCGTTGTTTTTTGATCATGTCCGGCAAGAAATATTTTGTCACGAGCCATGGCGCTTTTACATGCAAATGAAGCATTTCGTCCATTTCCCTTTCCGTCGTATCTTGGAAAAGGCCGAAATGCGCCATGCCGCTCACATAAATGATCGCATCAACCGGATAGACGATTTCTTCGCACAATTTATGGACAGCGCTTGTAAGGGTCAGGTCCGCTTGGACGATTTGAAGGACACGTTCTTCATCGATTTCGTGAACCAATCTTTTCATCGCTTCTTTATTGCGGTTGTAATGAAGCAGCAATGAATACCCTTCGCCAGCCAATTGCTTGGCGATCGCCGAGCCGATGTCGCCGCTTGCCCCCAAAATGAGCACGTTTTCTGCCATGTCGTTAGCTGTCCCCTTCTATATTGTAATGACGAAAGTCGTTAGGCGATCTTCACTGATCCACTCCGCCAAATGTTCGTTCAATTCATCGACTGTGAGCGTATCCAAGATCGAAATGGCGTGAAAATAATCGATTTCGGCAAAATGATAATGCAGATACTCATTGGCGATCCGTTCCAACGAGTTGAGCGAACGCAAATATTCACCCATTTTCCGTTTTTTCATGATGGAAAACGTTGCTTCGTCGATCGTCAACGATTTCGTTTTTTCTAACATTTCCTTCAACTCGTTTTCGAGACGTTCCGGGTCTTCTGTATCACTGCTGATGAGCGTGAAATTAAACAACGTCTCGACCGTCGTGCTGTAATCGAAACTGTCGTCGATGAGCTCTTTTTCATACAATTCTTTATAATATGCACCCGATTTGGAGAACAGGTGATCCAAAATCATCTGTTGAATGAGGTCTTGCCGCAACAAAACTTCCCCTTTTAACTGCTGCTTCTTTTCTTTTATGCCGAGCGACAATTTCGGCAAGGAAACAGGCAGTTTAATCGTTTCTTTTTGGGCATTGACTTTTTCCGGTTCGTACGGAAACTTCACTTCGGGCGGCTTCGCTTCCGGAAACGTTTTCTCCGCTTGGTTTTGTTCGATCAACTCGAGCATTTCGGCGGCATCAAAATTTCCAGCCACGAACAATGCCATATTCGCCGGGTGGTAAAACGTATTGTAGCACATATAAAGATCTTCTTTCGTAATCTGTTGGATCGAATCGACCGTTCCGGCGATGTCGATATTGATCGGCAAATTGACGTACATATTTTTGACGGTGCCCATATAAGAACGCCAATTCGGTTCATCATCATACATTTTTATTTCCTGGGCGATGATCCCCTTTTCCTTTTCGACCGACGCCTCGGAAAAGTACGGATCTTGCACAAAATCAAGGAGCAGTTCAACGTTTTCTTTCACATTGTCCGTAGCGGAAAACAAATATGCCGTTTTCGTAAAAGACGTATAGGCATTCGGGGAAGCGCCGTATTTCATAAAATCGCTGAAAACGTCGCGGTCCTCTTTCTCAAACAATTTATGCTCCAAAAAGTGGGCGATTCCATCAGGGACGGTGACGAGCTCATTTTTCCCGATCGGGACGAATGTACGGTGCATTGAACCGTAATTTGTCATGAAAATTCCGTACGATTTCGTCACATTCGCTTTCGGAAGCAAAAAGACGGTAAGGCCATTTGGCAACGTCTTTTTAAACAACGTTTCTTGAATTTGCGCATAATGCAACTTTTCCACTTTATTCACCTTCTTCACTCGCCAATACGTAAATCGTATCAAGTTCAATTTGTTCAGCGATGGCGATCACATCTTCTTTTTTTACGCGGTTGATGTTTTCGATCAATGTTTCCGGCGGCAATTCCCGTTCACCGACAATTTGTTGGTAAAGCAGTTCGATCGTTCCAGTTGGATGATCGAGCGTTTCTTTTATGCTGCTTGTAATTAATTTTTTCACGTGCGTCAGTTCGTCTTCGGTGAAATGGCCGTTTTTCAAGTCGGTGAACTGTTCTTCAATAATTTGATAGGCACGCTCGTATTTCGCTGTTTCCACGCCGCTGTAGACGACCAACAACCCGACATGGCTTTCGATTCTCGATGCGACGTAATATGCCAAACTATGTTTCTCGCGCACGTTCATAAACAGCCTTGAAATCGGAAATCCCCCATACAACCCGTTAAAGACTTGCAAGGCGAAATATCCGTCGTCTTTATACGTGCAGTTCGTGCGATAACCGATATGGAGCTTCGCTTGGGAAATGTTGTCCCGTTCAACGATTTTGTTTGCTTCATTCCGTTTTTTCCTTGCCATTTTTGCAACTTCTGCTTCCCTTTTTGCTTGTTTCCGGGAAAATAATGCCGTCAATTTTTCTTTCATTTCGTTTGGCGAAAAATCGCCGAGGACATAAATGTCGATGTCGTCTTCGGTTAATGCGCGTTTGTAATAGTCATATAGGCTTTTTCCGTCAATATCGCGCAAATCTTCGATGTATCCGTCCGCTTTTACGGCATACGGTTCGCCTTTATACATCTCTTCAACCAACCGTTCGTTGGCGTAGGCGATTTTGTTATCGTACAGCGAGTTGATCTTGTTTTCCAATTGACGTTTTTCTCTTGCGACAATTTCATCGATGAATTGATCGTTTTTGATGTGCGGCCGGAAGATGATCTCCCACAATAATTTCAATCCTTCGTTCGTTATTTCCGATTCGTTCGGAATGAATTTTTCGTTGGCGAATTCCAATTGAACATGCAAAATATGATTCGTCCCTTTTTTATTGCAATCGATCTCAAATTTCGCTCCGTACAGCTCATCCAATCTTTTTCGCAACTTTTGCTCCGATGGGAATGATGCGGTGCCTTGTTTTAACACAAAAGGGATTAACGCGCGCATCGTCGCCGTTTCACGTGATAGGGGAGATTTTAATTTGGCGACGACGGTGATCGTTTTATAACGGTCGGTCGGGAGCAAATGAAACCGGATATCGTTTTGTACAAAGCTTTCTGTTTTAAGTAAAGCCATTTGCCGTTTCACCTTTCTTTCTCATATGTCGATAGACGCAATTGAACTTAACGGAAAATATCAACCGTTCGCATTTTCGTCTTCCGTCGGCCGTTCAACGAGCACTTCGCGAGGTTTGTTTCCTTCATACGGTCCGACGATGCCGTTTTCTTCCATTGCATCGATGAGCCTTGCCGCCCGGTTGTAGCCGATGCGGAAGCGCCGTTGCAAGAGCGATACGCTCGCACTTTGCATTTCGATGACGAGTTTCACGGCCTCTTCATACAGTTCGTCCTCTACTTCATTTAAGGAATCGTTCAATTCTTTCGGCGCCAATTTTTCATCGTACTTTGCAGCCTGTTGGCCCTTGCAGTGGCTGACGACGCGCTCGACTTCCTCATCGGATAAAAACGCGCCTTGCACGCGGATCGGTTTTGATTGGCCGATTGGTATGTACAACATATCGCCGCGGCCGAGCAGTTTTTCCGCGCCGGCCATGTCGAGAATCGTCCGCGAATCGACTTGGCTTGAGACGCTGAATGCAATGCGCGAAGGGATGTTCGCTTTGATCACACCCGTGATGACGTCGACGGATGGCCGTTGCGTCGCGATGATTAAATGGATCCCGGCCGCACGAGCCATTTGCGCCAGCCTCATAATGGAATCTTCGACGTCGTTCGATGCGACCATCATCAAATCAGCCAGCTCATCGATCAATACGACGATGTATGGCAGCAATGGTCTGTTTTCGCCCGTTTCTTCGTTTCGCTTCAAGATGTAGCTGTTGTAACTTTCGATGTTCCTCGTTCCGGTTTCGGAGAACAGTTCGTAGCGTTCTTCCATTTCGTGAACGATTTTCCTTAAGGCTACCGATGCTTTTTTCGGATCGGATACGACCGGCGTCAACAAATGCGGGATCCCGTTATAGACGTTCAGTTCGACTTTCTTCGGGTCGATCATCAACATTTTCACTTCGCTCGGTTTTGCCCGCATTAAAATCGATGTGATGATGCCGTTGATGCAGACGCTCTTGCCGCTTCCGGTCGCCCCCGCAATCAACAAATGCGGCATTTTGTTCAATTCGCCGGTGATGATGTTTCCGGATATGTCTTTACCTAATGCGAACAACAATTTTTTGTGCGGATCTTTGTGGACATCAAGCACTTCCCTTAAAGAGACGGTTGCAATTTCACTGTTTGGCACTTCGATGCCGATCGCCGACTTCCCCGGAATCGGGGCTTCGATGCGAATGTCTTGGGCCGCCAGTGCCAATGCGAGGTCATCTTGCAAACTTAAAATGCGGCTCACTTTCACGCCCGCTTCAGGGAGGACTTCATATTTCGTTACGGCCGGTCCGACGTGCGCTCTTGTGATCGTCGCTTTGACGCCGAAACTTTTGAACGTTCGTTCCAACGTTTCGACGGTCGATTTAATTCTCGCTTTATCACGCCGTTGCGTATGCTTTTTCGGTTCATCGAGCAGTTCGATCGGCGGCAGTTCATAATCATCGTCGTCCGACGTGCCGTGGATGACGATATTGTCCACGTCATTTTCTTCCATTTCCTCGTCTTCATCTTCGAGTGGAATGAACATTTGCCCAGTCGATGCATCGTGCGCAAATTGGATATCGATCGGTTCAACCGGCTCTTCCTCATGGAAATGGATCGGTGCGGATTCGTTTCCAGCCGCCATCTCCAGCGGTTCGTCTTCCTTTCTTTGTCCACGTTTTTGTTTCAGGAAACGTATGAAAGCTTCCATTAAGTTTTTGAAGAAATGTTTCAGCTTTTTAAAGACATTGCCGACAAGAACATCGAAGACGAACAACAAGCCGACGAAAATGGAAAAGACAGCGACGATTTTCGACCCAGCAAAAGAAAAGAGGAAGTGCGCCATCGTAAAAAGAAGGGCGCCAACCATGCCGCCGCCCAATTGATTCGCCGTGCCCACGCCTTTTACGTATGAGGCGAAATGGTGCCACGATTGTTTTAATATCGATGTTTCGCCGACATCGATGAGCATTTTTTCAAACAATTGAATATGGGTGAACAACAAGATGCCCAAAAAGATGATGAACAGTCCGATTTTACGTTTCGTAAACAAGGCGGGCGCTTTCCGTTTGATGACGAGGACGACGCCAAACACCAACAAAACGACCGATGCAGCGAAATACCAAATGCCAAATAAAAAACGAAAGCTGTTTTCAAGAAGGCGCGGAATGAAACCTTCGCTGATGATGGAGGCGCCGCTTCCGAAAATGGATAAAAAGATGAGCAATAATCCGATCAGTTCCAGTTTTAATTGGTCTTTCACATTTTTTTTCGTTTTTTTCCGTTTCTTTTTCTTAGACACTTTTTTCACTCCAACAAATAGTTCGCTCAAATCCTTATAAATTCGTAATCTTCATTCAGTATAACAAATTATTGCAACGTAAGTGAATATGTTTTGCCCGGATTTAACTATTTGTCGGAGCATGATGCGTTTATCGTTTAATAATTGTGCCTGGTGTAAATTCAATTCGCAAAAAATCGTACGGATCCGTCGATATCAGTTGTACAAGTTCGTACGTTTCATCGTCCCGTTTTTTGACGTAGCACTGTCTTCCGTTGTAGACGACAAGCTGATGCCTATCTTCTTCTCCCGGGAAGATTTCTTCGTACGACAGCGGAGTGTAAAGGAGCATCTGTCTCACCTTCTTTAATGAACTTGTTTGTCTTTATGTTCTTTGATCAAGTCATTCAATTTGTCCAATGCATCTTTCAAACCGCCCACCGCATCGATGATTTTGTAATCGACCGCTTCCTTTCCGACTAAAATCGTCCCGATGTCGCGCGTCAAATTGCCACGGGCGAACATCAACTCTTTCAACGATTGCTCGCTGATGCGGGAGTGGTTGACGATGAACTGAATGACGCGGTCTTGCATTTTGTCCAAATATTCAAACGTCTGTGGCACGCCGATGACCAATCCGGTCAAACGGATCGGATGAATCGTCATCGTGGCAGTCGGGGCAATGAAGCTGTACGAACTGGCGCAGGCGATCGGCACGCCGATGGAATGTCCGCCACCCAATACGATTGAAACGGTCGGTTTCGAAAGCGACGAAATCATTTCCGCCAGCGCTAACCCTGCTTCCACATCACCGCCCACCGTATTGAGCAGAATGATGACGCCTTCGATTTTCGGGTTTTGTTCGATCGCAATCAATTGCGGCAAGACGTGTTCGTATTTTGTCGTCTTATTTTGCGGCGGCAGTTGAATATGCCCCTCGACTTGCCCGATGATCGTCAAGACGTGAATGTTGGAATCCGGCGCTTCGGGAACGTTCGTCTGGCCCAATTCTTTTATTTTTTCAACGAGCTTAGATGCTGCGTTGTCTTCCTGGTTCGTTTGTTCCATTTTTTTCTCAAATGGTTCCATCGTTTAACGACCTCTTTTCATCCATTTTCTTGTTTAGTATGAACGTGCGAAGCGCGAATATGCAAAAAACCTGCCAATATGGCGTTTCATACCGGCAGGTTTCATCTTTTATTTTTTTTTCACTTTTTTGTTCAATTCGAAAGCTTCATGCAAAGCATTTACAGCTTTGTGGATTTCCTCTTCTTTGATCAAAACCCAAATCGTCGTATGGCTGTCGGCCGACTGCAAAACTTGCACACCGACATCGACGAGCGATTTTATGATTTTCGCCGCGACGCCCGGGATGCCCGTCATACCTGCACCGACAGCGGAAACTTTGGCGCAGTTGCGTGTAATGATTGGTTTGTAGCCGACTTCAGTCAGCAACCGATCGACTTCATCCGCCAATTTGTTCGGTACGGTAAACGTAATTTCATCGACGGAAATGTTGATGAAATCGACGGAAATGTCCGCTTCGGCCATCGTCTCGAAAATGAGCGCTTGCGCTTTTAAATCATCTTGATCGATCGGGACTTTGATTTGCGAAAGTTGATCGATATGGGCGATGCCTGTAACGAGCCGATCCGGTATGTCGATGCCGACATCATCTGTCGGGCTGGCCGTAATCAGCGTACCGAAATCGTTCGAATAAGTTGAACGGATCCGGATCGGGATTTTTGCTTGCATGGCGATTTCGACCGCTCGCGGATGGATGACTTTCGCTCCTTGATACGCCAAATTGCAAATTTCCGTATACGTCACGACGTCGATCGGTTGAGCGTTTTTGACGACGCGCGGATCGGCGGTCATGATGCCGTTGACATCGGTAAAGATATCGATGTACTCCGCTTTTAACGAAGCGCCGAACGCTGCCGCCGACGTGTCGCTGCCGCCACGGCCGATCGTCGTGATTTCGCCGTCTTCCGTTCTGCCTTGGAAACCGGCGACGACGACGACGTCGTTTTCAACGAGTTCACGCTTGATTCGATCTGGTTTCACTTTTTTTATTTTCGCTTCGTTAAAGTCGTCCGTCGTAATGAGTCCAGCTTGCGCGCCGGTCAATGCGACGGCGCTTACGTTGCTGCGGCGCAATTCATCGGCGAGAACGGTCGATGAGATGATTTCGCCGCAAGCCATGAGCAAATCCAATTCACGGCGTTCGTTACGGTTTTTCGGTTCATCGACCATTTGTATCAACGTGTCGGTTGCGTAAGGATCGGGATTTCTCCCGGGAGCCGAAACGACGACGACGACTTTGTAATCCATCTCGAGCGCTTGTTTGATCTTTTCAATGACAAATTTGCGTTTTTCTCTCGTTTGGACTGACGTTCCACCGAATTTTTGGACAATGAGTCGCATCACGTTTACCCCGTTTACACCAAATTATTTTTGATGAGAGATTGCGCAATTTGCACGGTGTTCCAAGCCGCGCCTTTCACCAAGTTGTCCGTTACAACCCACATGTGGAATGCTTTGTCGTTATCCAAATCTTTGCGGATTCTGCCGACGAACACTTCCTTTTTGTCTTGTGCGGCAAGTGGCGTCGGATACGTTTGTGTCGCCGGATCATCTTGCAAGATGATACCTTTGCCTTTAGCGATCGTTTCTTTTATTTCTTCCACGGAGATATTCGCCGTTTTCGTCTCGACATAGACGCTTTCTGAATGCGAAGTAAATACCGGAAGTCTTACGCAAGTGGCTGCCACTTTCAAGTCCGGTTCGTGCATGATCTTTTTCGTTTCGTTGATCATTTTCATTTCTTCCTTCGTATAACCGTTGTCTTCAAAGACATCGATTTGCGGCAATGCGTTGAAGGCGATCGGATAATGTTTTTTGTCGGATGCGACCGGCAAAATGTTCGCTTCCATTTCTTCGCCGTTCAAATATTGTTGCACTTGTTCCCTTAATTCTTCTTGAGCCGAAAGACCTGCACCGGACACTGCTTGATACGTAGATACGATGACGCGCTCTAAACCGTATTTTTCTTGAATCGGCTTCAAGGCAACGACCATCTGAATCGTTGAACAGTTCGGGTTGGCGATAATGCCTTTATGATGTTTTAAATCTTCTTCGTTTACTTCAGGGACGACAAGCGGCACATCTTCATCCATGCGGAAAGCGCTCGTATTGTCAATCACCACCGCACCACTTTTTACTGCGGCAGGGACCAATTTTTTCGAAACGGCACCGCCTGCGGAGAAAAAGGCGATGTCGACCTCTTCAAATGATTGTTCCGTCGCTTCTTCCACCGTCACTTCTTCACCGTTGAACAACAATTTTTTCCCAGCTGAACGTTTCGAAGACAACAACTTGATTGCATCTATCTGAAACGGTTTTTCCTCCAAAAATTGAATGATTTTTTGTCCAACGGCTCCTGTGGCACCGACTACTGCTACGCGATATCCTTTTTCATTTGCCATTTTTCCTCTCGTCTCCTCCCACTACTCCGGAAAATCTATTACGTTATGAAGTTATTACATATTTTATCATAGATGCATACAAATGCGAAAATGAAACATAAATATAAATATGTATTTTTTTTCACAAAAAACACTAGATTTCTCTAGTGTCATTCATCGTATTCGATTAAAATGATGTCTTTGCCGATTTTTTTGATTTTTTCCCAAGGCACTTCCGTTTGTTGTTCGTTTTTGCGTAAACCGAACCAGCTGTATGTAGGGATGAGCAAATATTTGATTTCACCCGTCCGTTTATCGATCAGCAAATCCGTTTGACCCAGCACACCCAAGCGGGCGCCGCTGTCTACATTGATGATCTCTTTACCGCTTATTTCCCCATAACGCATCGTTCATTCCCCTTTCTTATATCAATATATGATGGAAGGGGAAAACGATGCTATTTTGGAACGATCATCGCTTCTGCTCTTTTTCCGGTGAAAATGTGCGCGATCGTTTCATTGATCATTTGTTGGTCGACCGCGTCGATTTCTTCGATGATTTCATCGAGCGTCCGATGTTTTTCGAGCATCAGTTCGTTCCGACCGTTCCGCGACATGCGGCTGCTCATGCTTTCCAAGCTTAATAAAATGTTGCCTTTCAATTTTTCTTTTTTGTTGTTCAATTCTTGATCTGTCAAACCGTTTTTCACCAATTCGTCGATCGTTTTTTCAATGGCTTCTATCAATTCCGGCAGCTGTTCCTTCGTCGTGCCGGCATAAATCCCCAACATTCCCGTATCGACATAGGAATGGTGATACGAGTAAACGGAATAAGCAAGCCCCCGCTTTTCACGGATTTCTTGGAACAGCCTTGAACTCATGCCCGTACCTAATGCACTGTTGATCAAAAGCAAACTCATCAATCGCTCATCCTTCGCTTTCAGCCCAGGAAAACCGAAACAAAGATGCACTTGCTCGATCTCTTTTTCGATGACGATCGATTGATATTGCGGCGTCGGTTCATGGCGGACGATTTGCGGATCTTTCCGGTTAAAATGCAAAAACCTTTTTTCAATTTCTTTGATGAACTGTTCATCGACATTTCCCGCAACGGAAATGACGGTATTTTTCGGTGTGTAAAACGTTTCCATATATTGAATGAGCGTGTCGCGCGTCATCGCTTTCAAGCGTCGTTCCGTTCCGAGGATGGAACGGCCCAATTCGTGATTGCCGAAAAATGCTTGCGACAACAAGTCGTGCACATGTTCGTCCGGCGTATCTTCATACATTTTGATTTCTTCGATGATGACCTTCTTCTCACGTTCCAACTCTTCTTCCAAAAAGATCGAGTTGAAAAACATGTCACTTAATATTTCCAAGGCGTATTCTTTATACGAATCCAACACTCTGGCATAGTAGCACGTATATTCTTTCGCGGTGAAGGCGTTGACGTAGCCGCCGATTGAATCGAACGCTTCGGCGATTTCTTGCGCGGATCTCGTTTTTGTCCCTTTGAACAGCATATGTTCAAGGAAGTGAGAGACGCCGTTGATTTCTTCTCGTTCATTTCTTGAACCGGTAAAGAGCCATATGCCGAGCGATACTGAACGAACAGTCGGCACGCGTTCGAGCACGATGCGGACGCCGTTGGAAAGTGTATATGTTTCAATCATTAACATTCCCCCTTCATAAACTACCGGGCTTCGCTCAACAGTTGTTCCACCGTATCTATTTTGTAACCTTCTGCTTTTATCGCTTCAATCAGATCGGACAACCCGCGTGCGACAGGTTCCGTCGGATGCATCAAAATCATCGCTCCGGGATGCAATTTTTTCATAACCCGATTTATCATAACAGAAACGGAAGGATTCTTCCAATCAATTGTATCGACGGACCAAAGGATCGTTTCCATCCCTTCTTCGTGGGCGATTTCGACGACGCGTTGATCGAAGCTTCCGCTCGGCGGTGCAAACCATTTCGGCCGTGTCTTGATGATCGCTTCCAAAATATCGTTCGTATCGTCAATTTGTTTTTTTATCGCTTCATTCGACAGCGTTTTCATATCCGGATGGTCGTAGGCGTGATTGCCGATCAAATGACCTTGCTCAACGATCATTTCGACATATTGTTTATGTTCTTTCGCCCATTTCCCTTCGATGAAAAACGTCGCTTTTATGTCATGTTCTTTCAACGTGTTCAAAATGTCCGGTATGTACGCTTCGCCCCAAGAAACGTTAATTAAAAATGAAACCATCCGCTTTTCCGGATGTCCGCGGTAAATCGGAGCGGCGGGCAAATCTTTCAACGTCACTTTCGGCGGGATTTCCTCAAACACGATGAGCGTTGGATCGAATTTGCCGTGTTTTTTCATCTTTTGATACGATTCATTCACCAAGACTTTCAAGCCGTTGCGGCCGGGCGTCTTTTTCCAGACGCGATCGATATACGCATCGGTTGGCGCTTCTTCGTACTCGTGCACTTTTTTACGGATTTCTTCCAAAAGCGGATCGCTTTTTGTGACGGCCGGGACCCCGATAAATGTCAGGCCCAACAGCGACACGCCCACAATAACACTTAAAATTATAGCATATTCGACAAATTTTTTACGCAAGTTGCATCACATCCCCTCCTAACTTACTTTATGATTGAGAAGCACAAATATGTTTCCCTCTACCTACAAAAGTCAGGAGCGGATGTTGCCAAAAAGTCAACCAAAATAAAAAGAAACTGGATTTCCAGTCTCTCTCTTTTAAAAGTATACGAATATTAGCGTCGAATCACTTCTTTTCCTTCGCGCTGATCACGCAATACATCGCGTCGCGATAAGTTGATTCTTCCGTGCGCATCGATTTCTTTCACTTTTACCATGATTTTATCGCCGACCGATACGACATCTTCTACACGATGTGTGCGTTTTTCTTGCAATTGTGAAATGTGCACAAGCCCTTCTTTTCCAGGGAACAGTTCAACGAATGCGCCGAATTTTTCAATGCGGGTGACGGTTCCCAAGTAAATTTCCCCGACTTCGACTTCGCGAACGATATCTTCGATGATTTGTTTTGCACGTTCATTCATCTTTGGATCAGGCGAAGAGATGAAAATGCTTCCGTCTTGTTCGATATCAATTTTTACGCCGGTTTCATCGATGATTTGATGAATTTGTCTGCCGCTCGGTCCGATGACATCGCGGATTTTTTCAGGATCGATCGTGATCGTCGTGATTTTCGGTGCGAATTTCGAAACTTCTTTTCTCGGTTCTTTGAGCGTGCTGAGCATGTTTTCCAACACTTTCATGCGTGCCTCTTTCGCTTGGAGCAACGCTTCTTTCAAGATATCTTCGGCCAATCCTTCGATTTTGATGTCCATCTGCAATGCGGTGATCCCTTTTTGCGTTCCAGCCACTTTGAAGTCCATATCGCCGAGGGCGTCTTCGATGCCTTGAATGTCGGTCAAAATCGTGTATTCGTCACCTTCTTTGACAAGCCCCATCGCAATGCCGGCAACCGGAGCTTTGATCGGTACCCCTGCATCCATCAATGCGAGCGTGCTGGCGCAAATGCTTGCTTGTGAAGAAGAACCGTTTGATTCGAGAACTTCGGATACGAGGCGGATCGTGTATGGGAATTCTTTTTCTTCCGGAATGACGCGTTCCAACGCTTTTTCACCCAACGCTCCGTGACCGATTTCGCGGCGACCAGGGCCTCTGATTGGACCGACTTCACCTACGCTGAAATGCGGGAAGTTGTAATGGTGCATGAATCGTTTCGATTCTTCCAATTCCAAACCGTCCAAAATTTGCACATCGCCCAAAGCCCCGAGTGTACATGCACTTAACACTTGTGTTTGTCCACGCGTAAACAAACCGGAACCGTGTGCACGCGGCAATATACCGACTCGTGAAGACAGTGGACGAATTTCATCCGGTTTTCTTCCATCAGGTCGCACTTTTTCTTCGGTGATTAAACGGCGGACTTCTTCTTTCAACATTTCATCCATCGTCAATTTGACGTGTTCGAGCACCGTTTCGTCTTCCGCATCTTCGTACATCGCCAATGCTTCCTCTTTGACCGCTTCGATGTTCGCTTCGCGCTCGAGTTTGTCTTTCGTTTGGATTGCATCGATCAACTTGTCGCGCATTTTCGCTTCCACTTCCGCTTTGATTTCCGGATCGATTTCAAACAATTCGATTTCCATTTTTTCTTTTCCGACTTCTTCAACGATTTTTTCTTGGAATTCGACGAGGCGGATGATTTCTTTATGCGCAAACAAGATCGCTTCTAACACGACTTCTTCCGGCACTTGATCGGCGGATGCTTCTACCATGTTCACGGCGTATTTGGTTCCGGCTACGATCAAATCCAAGTCGCTCTTTTCTTGCTGTTCGACGGTCGGATTGATGACGAACTCCCCATCGACGCGTCCTACGTGTACGCCCGCAATCGGTCCGTTGAACGGAATGTCTGAAATTGACAATGCCAATGATGAACCGATCATGGCGGCAATTTCCGAAGAACAGTCTTGATCGACGCTCATGACCGTGCTGATCACTTGCACTTCGTTGCGGAAACCTTCCGGGAACAACGGTCTGATTGGTCTGTCGATCAAACGGGACGATAGGACCGCTTTTTCACTCGGTCTTCCTTCGCGTTTGATGAAGCCGCCTGGAATTTTCCCTACTGCGTATAACCGCTCTTCGTAATTGACGGTCAACGGGAAAAACGGTAAGTCTTTTGCTTCATCGGTTGCCGTCGCCGTTGCCAACACCGCGGTGTCGCCGTAATACACCATACATGCGCCGTTTGCTTGTTTCGCCAATTCCCCGACTTCTATGGTGAATTTTCGTCCACCGATTTCTGTCGTGTATACTTTCTTTTCTCCTGTCATACGTTTTAGTACCCCTTTCACATACAACTTCTGACGCAAATCTGAATATGCCAATTTATATTATTATAACCTAGATTAAACAATTTTACATGATATGATTCGAACGCATCTGTCATACACGATTCCAGTATTATTTTATCATATGCGAGCGAATTTTCATTGCATCGCCTATTCGATATAAATTTTATCAAACAAATGAAAAAGCAGGAAAGTCGTTTTCCTGCTTTTAGCGGCGTAATCCAAGTTTTTTGATCAATTCACGGTAGCGGACGATGTCCTGGTCGCGCAAATAGTTTAACAAGTTGCGGCGTCTACCGACCATTTTCAACAATCCGCGGCGTGAATGGTGGTCTTTTTTATGGACTTGCAAGTGCTTGTTCAAGTTGTTGATCTCTTCCGTCAAAAGAGCGATTTGCACTTCCGGAGAACCTGTATCGTTCTCGTGAATTTTGAATTCGTTGATGATCTCTTGCTTTCTTTCCTTTGAAATCGCCATCGTTTCAAGCCTCCTTCTCTATTAAATTCCCAATCACCTAGCAAAATGTCGGAGAGGCAAATTGCCAAGTGAGAGGTTCATGCAATTATAAGATTAACTCGTTTGCGACAAAAAAGCAACTATTTGGCGAAGAATTCCCGTATCATCGCTTCGTCCCGTTTCAATTGGGAGACGATTTCCTCCACGCTGCTGAATTTCTTCTCTTCGCGAATATATTTATGAAATTGCACGGTGACCTTTTTTCCGTAAATATTTTCCGCGAAATCGAAAATGTTGACTTCTAGCTTCGGTTCGGTGCGGCCTTCGACGAATGTCGGGACGACGCCGAGATTGGCCATGCCGTTGTACGTGTTTCCGTCAACTTTTACTTTGACGGCATAGACGCCTTGTTTCGGCAAATATTTGTCTTTCGGAAGATCGATGTTCGCCGTCGGATAGCCGAGTCGGCTGCCGCCGCGATTGTCGCCCGTTACGACCGTGCCAGTCGCTTCATAGTAGCGCCCAAGCAAAGGAAAAATCTCATGAACGGAGCCTTCATTCAACAATTTGCGGATGCGCGTCGAGCTGACTTTTTCATTGCCATTTTCCAATTTTTCTACGACCGTTGTCGTAAAACGCCCTTTTGCCATCGATGTAATGTTTTCCATATTTCCTGCACCTTTGTGGCCAAACGTATAATCGAAACCGGCGACGAGGTGCGTGATGTTCAACCCGACGATAAAATGATCGATGAATCCTTGCGGCGACAATTTCGACAACGCTTCATTAAACGTGATGATGTATAAGCGGTCGATGCCCATTTCCCTTATAATCGCCTCTTTTTCTTCAAGTGTCGTTATATAGCGAACCGGTTCACTATTTTTCTTCAAGATGACCGACGGATGAGGATGAAAGCTAACGACGGCACTTTCTTTGCCTTCTTGTTTCGCCTTTTCCAATGCCGTGTTGATCACCCTTTGATGCCCTTTATGGATGCCGTCAAAAAAACCGATCGCCGCCACCGTTTCCTTCCTTTCTTCTTTCGGCAACGCTTCTGGATACGTTAAATGGATAACGTTCATGATTTTTCACCTTCACTTTTATGCATGTTGAAAACTCGGACAGGTTTGATTTTGCCTCTCTCTCTTTTATCGTATTCATAAATCGCCAAAAGCTCATGTTGATGCATGATAACGAATGGCGCGTTTAACTTTTCTTTCGGTTGGCGCAGTTTCTGTCCTTGAAGCACCCGTTTTTTCAATGCATGGCCCACTTGGATTTTAGGCAAATGACGTAACGCGCGTCCCACCGGCAATATAAGCTCATCCAAACGGTCTTCTTCTTTTGCTTTTTCCAATTCGGAAAACGTCACCGTTTCGTCGATCGTAAACGAATCGGTTTCGATGCGGATCAACTTTGACATATGCGCCGGATAACCTAGCCGCTTGCCGATATCAACCGCAAGTGTCCGTATATATGTACCTTTTGAACAGCTCACTTCGATCGTAAACGATGCGTTGTCTTTTAACTCTTCCAGGTCTTTGCGCCGTTTGATATCGTAAATCGTCACCGTCCGCTCCGGCCGTTCGACCGATTTATTTTCCCGCGCATATTCGTACAACCGTTTCCCTTTCACTCTCACCGCAGAATACATCGGCGGCGTTTGTTTGATTTCGCCGATGAAAGATTGGAGCGCTGCTTCTATTTCAGCATCCGTTGGCGGATCTAACATTTCTTTTCGTTCGATGACTTCTCCGTCGGCATCTTCCGTCGTCGTCGCCGTCCCCAACGTCACTTCGGCAATATAAACTTTTTTCAGTTGTTGCAAAAACGGGATTACTTTCGTCGCCTCGCCCAAACAGATCGGCAGGACGCCTTCGACATTCGGATCGAGCGTTCCCGTATGGCCGGCCTTTTTGATTCCGGTTATACTGCGTATTTTTTTGACACAATCATGCGATGTCAAACCTTTTGGCTTTTTCAAAGGGATGATACCGTCCACTATTTGCGACCTCTTTTCCGCATATAAATCTGACCTGGCTAAAAGGCAGGTCAGATTCGTTTACTCGTCTTCTTTTAATTTTTTTAATATCATTTCAATCCGGTTGCCGTATTCTTGCGCTTCATCAAAGGCAAACGTAATCTCGGGCACTTTGCGCAACCGGATGCGTTTTCCAATTTCGGAGCGGATAAACCCTGTTGCTTTTTGCAATCCTTCGAGCGTGCGATTTTTTTCCGCTTCATCGCCCAATACGGATATATAAACCGTCGCTTGTAACAAATCGTTCGTCAATTCGACATCGGTGATCGTGACAAAACCGATGCGCGGATCTTTCAGCTTGTGGTTGACGATTTCGCCGAGTTCTTTTTTCATTTGTTCGGCGACGCGGCTCGTACGTAATCTCTCCATTCCAAACACCTCATTTCTAGTCAAATCTACAAACGTTCCACAGAGGTCAACGTCCGTTCGATTTCTGAAAATTGGTCGATGCATTTTAAAACATTTTGTATCACTTTTTCGGCATAGGGACCGTCATTGGCAACCGTGACGATTGCCAACTTCGTCCGCTGCCAAAGCGATTGGTAGTCGATTTCAGCAATCGCTACGTTGAATTCTTGTCGGATTTTATGGATCAGTTTCTTCAAAACCGAACGTTTGTCTTTTAATGATTGCGAATGATATATATGGCATTCGACCTCTGCGTAGACGATCATTTCCGTTCAACTTCTTCCAAGATATACGCTTCGATGACATCGCCTACTTTAATGTCATTGAAATCTTTGATCGTAATGCCGCACTCGTAATTTTGTTCGACTTCACGAACGTCGTCTTTGAATCGTTTCAATGAAGCGATTTCGCCTTCATGCAAAACGACGCCGTCGCGGATGAGACGGACAAGGCTGTTGCGCGTAATTTTCCCGTCTGTCACATAGCACCCTGCAATCGTACCGATGCGTGAAACTTTGAACGTTTCGCGCACTTCGGCCTGGCCGATCACTTTCTCTTCGAATTCAGGGTCGAGCAACCCTTTCATCGCCTGTTCTATTTCTTCGATCGCTTTATAAATGACACGGTGCAGACGGACATCGACTTTTTCTGCTTTTGCCGCTTTTTGCGCGTTAACGTCCGGTCTTACATTAAAGCCGATGACAATCGCGTTCGATGCGGATGCCAAAATGATGTCCGATTCCGTGATCGCACCGACGCCGGAATGGATGATTTTAATTTTTACACCTTCGACTTCGATTTTCTGCAACGCGCTGGACAACGCTTCCGCCGAACCGTGAACGTCCGCTTTGATGATGACGTTCAACTCTTTCATTTCGCCTTGTTTGATTTGTTCGAACAAATCGTCCAGGCTGATTTTTTGTTGTTTTCCGCGGCTTTCTTGAAGTTGTTTTTCTTTGCGCGCTTCGCCGATTTGACGTGCCAACCGTTCATCCTTGAAGACGAGGAATTGGTCTCCGGCAAGCGGCACTTCATTGAGCCCGATGATTTCAACCGGAGTTGACGGACCTGCTTTGTTGATGCGTTTTCCTTCATCGTTCACCATCGCGCGGACGCGTCCATACGTGTTGCCCACGACGATCGGATCACCGACGGACAACGTCCCTTCTTGGATGAGCAAACTTGCAACAACCCCGCGCCCTCTTTCGAGTCGGGCATCGATGACTGTCCCAAAAGCTTCTTTGTTAGGATTCGCTTTTAATTCTTCCATTTCCGCGACGAGCAAAATCATTTCCAACAAATCGTCGATGCCTTCGCCTTTTAATGCGGAAATTGGCACGAAAATCGTGTCACCGCCCCAGTCTTCAGGGATTAAATCGTGTTCGGTCAACTCTTGCATGACGCGTTCCGGCTGCGCCGTTTCTTTATCCATTTTGTTGATGGCGACGATGATTGGCACTTCGGCCGCTTTGGCGTGGTTTAACGCTTCGACCGTTTGTGGCATGACGCCATCGTCAGCGGCGACGACCAAAATGGCGATGTCGGTGATTTGCGCACCACGAGATCGCATGCTTGTAAACGCCTCGTGTCCCGGCGTGTCTAAAAAGGTGATTTTCTTGCCGTCGCGTTCGACTTGATAAGCGCCGATATGTTGGGTAATGCCGCCCGCTTCTTGTTCAGTGACTTTCGTATGGCGGATCGAATCGAGCAATGTCGTTTTTCCGTGATCGACGTGCCCCATGATCGTTACGACTGGCGGCCTCTCTTTTAAATCTTCCTCTTTATCTTTTTTGCGGTATCTTTCAAAATCGGTTTCGTCCAATTCTTCTTCTTTTTCGATTTTCACGCCGTAATCTTCGCAAATCAGTTCAATCGCATCATCGTCGAGATCTTGGTTTTTCGTCGCCATGATGCCCAAAAACATCAATTTTTTGATGATTTCCGCAACGTCTTTATTTAATTTTTCCGCCAATTCACTGACCGTAAGCGTTCCGCTGTAAGTGATCGAAGATGGTGTTTCCTGAACGGTTTCCTGTTTCTTTTTCATTTCTTTCTTGCGTTTTTTATGTTTTCCTTTCGGTTTTTTCGCTTTCTCTTTTTTTGGTCGCTCTTTTATCGGCTTTGCCGTTTGTCCACTCGCGCTTACGGTTTTCTCTTTCTGTTTCTCAGGCTGTTTCTCCGGTTGCTTTGCTTTTTGCTTTGGTTGAGTTTCTTTTTTCGGCTTCTCTTTTTGTTTCTTAGGGCTGAATATTTCATCCAGCTTCATTTGCTGCTCCAGGTCGATCGACGACATATGGCTCGATACTTTTATATCCATTTTTGAAAGCTGGTCGATGACTTCTCTGCTTGTAACGTTTTTCTCTCTTGCGTATTCATAAATTCTCATTTTAGTCATACGTTCACCCCACATCTAATTTTGTAGTAGAGAATGGACTTTCCGGGCAAATCCTTCGTCCAAAATGGCTACGGCGACTCGTTCTTCTTTTCCGATAGCGTTTCCCAACGATTTCCTGTCCGAAAACATACGGTATGGCACATTATACGACCGGCATTTATCGATCAACTTCTTTTTCGTGTTTTCTTTCACATCCTTGGCGATGAGGACGTAATGGGTCCGATTCTTTTGAATCGCTTCGACGATCATATCGATGCCGTGGGCGCATTTTCCAGCACGATAAATGAGTCCTAGAAGTGTGAGCACTCGTTTTTCCGCCACATCAATCACTCACTAAACGGTCTAATTCATCGTAAACGGATTCGTCGACTTCGGTTTGAAACACTTTGTCTAAAATCTTTTTTTCTCTCGCTTGTCTGAACACTTCTTTATCAATAGTCAAATAAGCTCCGCGGCCGTTTTGTTTTCCGGTTTCATCGACAAAAATTTCTCCTTCTTTGTTGCGCACGACACGGATCATTTCTTGTTTCGGCCTCATTTCATTCGTCACGACGCATGTGCGAAGAGGTATCTTCCGCTTTCGTTTCGCCATAAAAGAATCCCCCCCATCAGTCTAACAAATATTCATCGTTTTCCGCGTCATAATCGGTTTCATCGGCAAGCAATAAAGCGTCGTCTTCATTCGTTTCTTTTTTGCCTTTATTAAATTCGATACCTAATTCTTTTGCTTCCGATTCGCTTTTAATGTCGATTTTCCAGCCGGTTAATTTCGCTGCAAGCCGTGCATTTTGGCCTTTTTTACCGATGGCCAGCGACAATTGATCGTCCGGAACGATGACGGTCGTTTGATTTTCCGCTTCATCGACCAACACATCAATCACTTTCGAAGGGCTTAACGCATTGGATACGTAAACGACCGGATCGTCCGACCACTCGACGATGTCGATTTTTTCACCATTCAGTTCATTGACGACCGCTTGGACGCGCTGACCTTTCGGGCCGACGCATGAACCGACCGGATCGACTTCCGGATTGCTGGCATAGACCGCAATTTTCGATCGTTCACCGGCTTCGCGCGCGATCGATTTTATTTCGACGGTGCCATCGTAAATTTCAGGCACTTCCATTTCAAACAACCGTTTTAACAATCCCGGATGCGAGCGCGAAATGGAGACTTGCGGCCCTTTGCCCGTTTTTGTCACTTTCGTGATGTACACTTTGATGCGATCATGGACTTTGTACTCTTCCGACGGGATTTGGTCGATTTTGGACAACTTCGCTTCGACTTTTCCCAAGTCGACGAACACGTTGTTGCCGTCGACGCGTTGCACGATGCCGGTGATGACATCCTCCTCACGGTCGATATACTCTTCATAAATGACATCCCGTTCCGCTTCTCTGACGCGTTGGGTGACGACTTGTTTCGCCGCCTGCGCTGCGATGCGGCCGAAATTCTTCGGTGTGACTTCTTCTTCGATAATATCGCCCACTTCGTAGGCACGATTGATTTGACGCGCTTCTTCAAGGCTGATTTCTTCCAATTCATTTTGCACTTCTTCGACGACACGTTTTCGGGCGTAAACTTTCATCGTGCCTTCTTCTTCATTGAATTTCACCGAAACATTGCTCGCCGTTTTAAAATTTTTCTTGTAGGCGGAAATCAACGCCGCCTCCAATGCGTTCAGCAACGTCTCTTTATCGATCCCTTTTTCTTCGCTCAATGTTGTCAATGCTTGAAACAACTCACTGCTCAATTCATTTCTCCCCCTTATAGTATAACAGCAAGTCTTGCTTTCGCGATTTTATCGTACGGAATTTTCACTTGCTTTTTCGTATGCTTATATTTATATTCAATCGTCACGATGTCGTCTTCAACACTCACCAATTTGCCTTCATATTTGTTGTCGCCGTCAATATGCTGATACAATGTGACGTAAACATTGGAACCGATATGGTCGATCAAATCCTGCTTCGTTTGTAGCGGCCGTTCTGCTCCGGGCGAACTGACTTCCAAATAATACGAACTTTTGATAAAATCTTCTTCGTCGAGTTTTTCGCTCAGTTTTTCTGAAACGATCGTGCATTCATCCAAATCGACCCCGCCAGGTTTATCGATGTAGACGCGCAAAAAATGATCTTTTCCTTCTCTTACAAACTGCAAATCAAACAATGAAAGGTTCCGTTCTTCCAAAATCGGTTTTAACAATCTTTCAACTTCGGGCAAATATTCTTTGCTCATATTCATCACTCCTTACCTGTAGTATGCCAAACGTTTGTCATTTCATTTGCTATATCTATATGTCAAACATAAAACCCCTGCCAAATGGGCAAGGGACTCGTTGTAGTGACGCAATTATAGAAGAAAGAGTGGGAAAGCCCACTCTTTTTGTTCACGAAATGTTCGTTTCCGACATTAAGTATATCACAAACTGAATCGTAAAACAAACTAATTTAGCAAAATGGTGCTTTTTTGCCAATTTTGCCGCGATTTTTCTCGTTTAGAAGAAAGATAGTTGGTTTTTCTCCTCCATTCCTTCCAAACAGCCGTGCGCTTCTAAATGTTCCAAGACGGTTTTGGACAGTTTCGCGCGTTCACGCAAATCTTCTTTTGATAAAAACTCGCCTTCTTCTCGCGCTTTGACGATGTTGTGCGCCGCACTTTCACCTAACCCATCAATCGTTTTGAACGGCGGGATCAACGAATCGCCGTCGATGATAAAATCGGTGGCGCTTGAACGGTACAAGTCGACTTTCTGGAATGAGAAGCCCCTTTCCGTCATCTCGAGCGCGACTTCAAGCACGGTCAACAAGTTTTTCTCCTTTGTGGAAGCGTCGTTCCCTTTCGCCTTGATTTCCTGGATCCGTCTGCGGATGGCATCGGAACCTTTGATCATCGTGTCGATGTCAAAATCTTCCGCACGTACGGAAAAATAGGTCGCATAAAACAATATCGGGTGATACACTTTGAAATAAGCGATCCTAACGGCCATGAGCACGTAGGCGGCGGCGTGGGCTTTCGGGAACATGTACTTGATTTTTTTGCATGACTCGATATACCAATCCGGCACGCCTTTCGCTTTCATTTCTTTGATCCACTCGTCTTTTAGTCCTCTTCCTTTACGTACCGATTCCATGATCGTAAACGCGAGCTTCGCTTCCAAACCTTTTTGCATCAAGTAAACCATGATGTCGTCGCGGCAGCCGATGACATCCCCGATGTCGCACGTGCCGTTCCGTATCAATTCTTGCGCGTTGCCCAACCATACGTCCGTTCCGTGCGACAAGCCGGAAATGATGACGAGTTCGCTGAACGTTTTCGGTTTCGTTTCTTCAAGCATTTGGCGGACGAATTGGGTGCCGAATTCCGGAACGCCCAACGTGCCGACTTTATTGTCGATTTGTTCCGGTTTTAATCCGAGCGGTTCCGTACTTGAGAAAATGCCCATCAGTTTTTCGTCATCCAACGGGATGTCGCGCGGGTCGATGCCGCTTAAATCTTGGAGCATACGGATGACCGTCGGATCATCGTGGCCGAGGATGTCCAATTTCAATAAGCTGTCTTCCAGCGACTCGTAAGCGAAATGGGTCGTTTTCCACTCGCTCGACTGGTCGTCGGCCGGATATTGAATCGGCGTGAAGTCGTAAATTTCCATATCTTCCGGGACGACGATGATGCCGCCGGGATGCTGGCCGGTCGTCCGCTTGGCGCCGGTGCAACCTTGTGCCAGTCGGTCGATTTCGGCGCTGCGCAATTGCAGCTGATTGTCATTCAGATAGCCTTTTACAAACCCGTATGCCGTTTTTTCGGCGATCGTTCCGATCGTACCGGCGCGATATACATAGTCTTCACCGAAAAGCTCCCTCGTATACTGGTGGGCCGTCGCTTGGTATTCGCCGGAGAAGTTCAAATCGATATCCGGCACTTTGTCCCCTTCAAACCCTAAAAACGTTTCAAACGGAATGTCCTGTCCATCTTTGTTCAACGGCTCACCGCATTTTGGACAGTTTTTGCGCGGCAAATCGAAGCCGCTTCCGTATGAGCCGTCGGTGATGAATTCATGGTATTTGCATGAAGGGCAGACGTAATGCGGCGGCAAAGGGTTCACTTCGGTAATCTCCATCATCGTCGCCACGAGCGACGAACCGACCGAGCCGCGTGAGCCGACTAAATAGCCGTCTTCGAGCGACTTTTTTACGAGTTTGTGCGATATCAAATAAATGACGGCGTAACCGTGGCCGATGATGCTTTTTAATTCTTTTTCCAACCGTTTCGCGACGATTTCCGGTAGTGGATCGCCGTAAATGCTTTTTGCCTTTTCGTACGTCAGCTTCCGCACTTCATCTTCCGCGCCGGCAATGCTAGGCGCACACAATTCGCTTTTCAACGGCGAAAATGATTCGATGAACGAAGCGATTTTTTGTGTATTTTCCACGACGATTTCGTACGCTTTTTCTTCACCTAAAAAAGCGAAAGCTTCCAACATTTCATCCGTCGTTTTAAATGACGTATCCGGCAACGTGATGCGATTTAACGGATTGCCCTTCTGGGAGGCGATTAAAATTTGGCGGTACACTTTTTCATGTTCGTCCAAATGATGGACGTTTCCGGTCGCCACGACCGGGATGTTCGTCCGTTCGCCCAGTTCGATGAGCGAACGGATGATTTCGATGATCTGCGCTTCATTATGGATGACATCCCGTTCGATGAGCGGGTAATATTGTTCAATCGGCTGCACTTCCAAAAAATCGTAAAACGTTGCCAGTTCTTCCACTTCATCGAGCGGTTTCGACATGAGCGCATCGAAGATCTCCCCTTCGCTACATGCCGAGCCGACCAAAATGCCTTCGCGGTGTTCGTTCAAAACGGAACGCGGAATGCGCGGAACGCGGTGAAAATATTCCGTATGGGCGAACGAGACGAGTTTGTACAAGTTTTTCAAACCTATCTCATTTTGCACGAGCAACGTCGCATGAAACGGCCGCGCTTGGTCGTAGCGACGGTCTTCGCCGTTTCGTTCATTCAACTGCTTCACGTTCGTGATTTCATCTTCTTTTAACCGTTCAACCAATTTCCAAAACATATAAGCCGTCGCTTCCGCATCGTAAATGGCGCGGTGGTGCTGCACCAATTCGACATTCAAATGTTTGCACAACGTATTTAAACGGTGGTTTGCCAATTCCGGAAAAAGGAAGCGCGCCAATTCCAACGTATCGATAATCGGATTTTTAATTTTTTCGATACCGATTTTCGCATAGCCGGCATTTAAAAAACCGATGTCAAACGTTGCATTGTGAGCGACTAAAACGCAACCGCTCGACCACTCGTGGAATTTTTGTAACACTTCATCGACTTCGGGTGCATCTTTTAACATATCGTCGGTGATTTTCGTAATTTCCACGATTTTTTCCGGAAGCGGTTTGTGCGGATTGGCAAAACTATCAAAACGGTCGATGATTTCACCGTTTTTCATTTTGACACCGGCAATTTCAATGATCGTGTCATAAACGGATGACAATCCGGTCGTCTCTACGTCAAAGACGACGTATTCTAAGTCTGCCAAAGGCTTGTCGACAGCGTTGTAGACGATCGGCACGCCGTCGTCGACAATATTCGCCTCGACGCCGTAAATGACTTTGATATTATGGTCCAAACTTGCATAGTACGCCTCAGGAAACCCTTGTACACCCGCATGGTCCGTAATCGCAACCGCTTCGTGCCCCCATTCGGCGGCCCTTTCCACCAACCGCTTCGGGCTTACGACGCTGTCAAGTTGGCTCATCGTCGTATGTGCATGCAATTCGATACGTTTTTTTCCTTCTTCTGCTTTGTCCTTCTTTTTCTCAACGGTCACTTCTTCGATGTCATAAGGCATCATGACAAGTTCATTCGAATAATTGTCGGTTTGAACGCGGCCGCGTGCCTTGATCCACATGCCTTCTTTGACGCGTGCAAACATCGCTTCATCTTCTTCATTGCGCGAGAAGATTTTCAGTTCAAGCGAATCGGTGTAATCGGTGATTTTCAACATCAACAATTGCCGGCCGGAGCGCAATTTTATTACTTCTTTGCTGAAAACGTATCCTTGGACCGACACGCGTTTTTCCTCTTCGACGATATTTTCCAATTTTTCGATTTCGTCATTGATCGGATTGCCGATCAGAAACTTCGTTTGTTCTTCGGACTTTTCTTTTTTGACTTTTGCGTTTTGGTTGTTGATCGTGCGGACCAGCTGTTCGTTTTCTTTTTCCGTCTGTTTGCGGAAACGTTCAATTTCTTCTTCATTCGTGCGGACTTCGATGCGAAGAGGCAATAAAGGTAACCCGTATTGATCGGCAAATTCGCGGTAATAGTTTTCGATTTTTTTATGTAACGTCACTTTTTCCGCTTCGGAGCCGACGTAAACATAAACAGCTCGGTTGTCTATTTTGGCCGCTTCCAAACGGGTTAAATGCGATGGGAGCAGTTCATCGAGTTGCGAAACGAAATAACGCCAATATAAATATAATTCCTTTTCATCTAAGATCGTATGCTCAAAGGTCAAGGCAAAATCGACTTCAGCGATGTTTTCAAAGGCCTGTTCCAATTGCTGTTTGAATGTATAAAAAACGTTGAACGGCAGCGATTCTCGCAATTTAATATGAAAAAGCCATCGTTTTTCCTCGCGAAAAACGATCACTTTTTGCAGTTCTGCCGACGAAAAATAGTTGCGCATTTCAGCAGGCAGTTTAATTTGATCCAACAAGATTTTCATCTTTTCGCGCATGTTGTTCGGCAAGTCATTAACCCCCAAATTTCATGATCATCATTTAGGTTGTACGACTATTTTAACATTTTAACGATAGAAAAACTAACCCAATTCATAGAATCAGGTTAGTTTTACATTGAATTACAGTCATCTTCCATTTTACAAAAACAATCGTTGGATATCGTTCCATGTGACGACGATCATTAACAGCATCAAGAGCATAAACCCGATGACATGGACGAGGCCTTCTTTTTGGGGATCGACCGGTTTACCACGAACCGCTTCAATGCCGACAAAAAGCAATCTCCCCCCGTCCAACGCCGGGAATGGGAACAAGTTGATGATCCCCAAGTTGACACTGAGCATCGCCGTCCACATGAGATAGCTGACGAAACCTCGTTGAACGATCTGGTCTGTCGCATCGTAAATGCCGACCGGACCGGAAAGGACATCAAGCGACAATTGCCCTGTGAGCAACATCATCAAATTGACGATGACCAATTTCGTCGTTTCATACGTCAAATTGAAACCATATTTGATTGCACCAAAGAACGATTTTTCAAACGCCTGGATGACGCCGACTTGACCGAACGTCTCGTTTTCTACCTTTACTTCCTTTGGCGTAATGGTTAATTCAGTCGTTTCCCCGCCCCTTAAGACGACAAGATCAATTTCATTGTTCGGATTGGCGCGGACGACTTCCGTGAAATCGACCCAATCGTTAACGAGTTTGCCGTCGATTTCGATGATTTCGTCGCCTTTAAGCAAACCGGCTTCTTCCGCCGGGCTGTCCGGAAGCACTTCGCCGATGACCGCCCGATCGGAAGGAACGCCTTGGAAAAGCCCGATAAAGACGAAAATGAGAATCGCCAAAATGAAGTTCATCATTGGGCCGGCAAATAGCTGCATCGCCCGTTGGCCGACCGTTTTTGATTGAAATTGGCGGTCGTACGGCGCGATTTGCGTCTTCATTCCGTCCATGATGAAAAACGCTTTCCGGTCGACTTCAAAACGTTTTTTCGTTTCGTAATCTTGCGGATCGTACCCTTCAATATACAAATCGTGCGTCAAATCGATGGATTCCACTTCGATGATATGGGCGTTTGGATATTTGTCCTTGTTGTTGACGATGATATGTTTCACTTTTCCTTCTTCGTTGAATTCGACGCCGATCAGATGGCCAGGTTTGATTTCGATGATTTCCGGGTCTTCGCCGGCGACGCGGACATACCCTCCAATCGGCAATAAACGGATCGTATACATCGTTTCGTTTTTATAAAACGAAAAAATTTTCGGACCGAAGCCGATGGCAAACTCCCGGGCCAACATCCCCGCCCGTTTGGCAAAGATCAAATGACCCCATTCGTGGACGAAAACCAACAGTCCGAACATGAAAATAAACGCGATGACTGTAATCAAACAAAACACTCCTTTAAATGAAAAACGAAAAATTTATCTTCAAATTTTAAAAGTAATTTACCATTTGCAGCATTAATAAAACGAACAGAAAGCTGTCCAATCGGTCGAGAACGCCGCCATGTCCTGGGAAGATGGAACCAAAATCTTTTATGCCGTACGTCCGTTTGATCGCAGATGCGACTAAGTCGCCGAGTTGTCCGAAAATGGAAATGAAAAGGCTGATGAAGACGATCGATACGAATGATTTGTCAAACGGATGGATCAAGTGGAACAACGTTGCGAAAACCATGGCAAAGACGATTCCACCGAGCGCTCCCCCGATCGTTTTGTTCGGGCTGATCTTTGGCCAAAGTTTCCGTTTGCCGAATTTCCTGCCGATGAAATAGGCGCCGCTGTCCGTCGCCCAAATGGTGAACAAGATAAAGAGAAATGCTTCCAGGCTGATGAATCGCACTTGTATGACGTACTGGAATGAAAAAGCTAAAAAAAGCGTTGCTAACAGCAAACGGCTCGCCTCATTGAAGGAAAATTCATTTTTCGTGGCAACCGTAATGATAAGTAGAACGACGATCATCAAAACAACGAGGTTCATCGTTTCCACCGGTAATGAAAAATTGAACAGCGGTTCTTTCGAATAGAGGATGAGCCACATAAAAAGCAAACTGATAAAGAAATAACCATATTTGTTTTTTAAGCCAAACATGCGAATCATTTCATACAGGCCGATTGCGCTGAATACGTATGCCAACAATTTAAAAGGCCAATTACCGTATAGTATGATTGGCAAGATGATAATTATACCAACGATTGCTGTCAGGATGCGTTGTTTCATGTCTATTTTCGACTCCTAAACGTTATACTCCTCCAAAACGTCTGATCCGCGTTTGATAATCTTGCAAAGCTTCCTTGAGCGTCTCTTCGGTGAAATCGGGCCATAGCACGTCGGTGAACCAAAACTCCGAATAAGCCGATTGCCATAACAAAAAATTGCTGATCCGTTTTTCACCGCTTGTGCGAATGATCAAATCGGGATCGCAAAAATTGTGCGTATATAAATATTGTTCAAAAAGTTCCTCGGTTATGTCTTCTTTGGCGACTTTTCCATTAGCGACATCGTCGACCATCTGTTTTACCGCTTTGACGATTTCGTTTCGGCCCCCGTAATTCAATGCAAAATTTAACAACAGGCCGGTATTGTCTTTCGTTTTTTCCATCGCTTGATGGACAGCTTGAAGCGTATGCGGAGGCAATACGCTCAATTCGCCGATGACATTGACTTTGACATTTTTTTCAATCAGTTCCGGCAAATATTTATCTAAAAACATTTTCGGCAAACGCATCAAATAATCGACTTCCGCTTTTGGACGCTTCCAGTTTTCCGTTGAAAAAGCGTACATCGTCAATATTTTAATCTTTAGTTTGTCAGCTACACGAACAATTCGTTGCACGACTTCCATGCCTTCTTTATGTCCGGCAATTCGCGGCAGTCCGCGACGATTCGCCCATCGTCCATTGCCGTCCATGATGATTGCAACGTGTTCGGGAACCTTTTCCAGCACTATTTCTTCCGTGAGCGTTTCCTTAATCGGTTCATGTCTATTGTTGAAAAATGGCATTCGTATTGACATTATACGTCCCCCAAAAGGATCAGAACTGTTATGCAACAATAAAAAAAGCGCATAACGATTTTCCAAGTGTTATTTGCTAGATTCTAACAAAAACCATTCATTTCCTAAATCCGTATATGTATCGTATTGCTCTTCATAAATTATAATCGATTTAACTTCGATATGTAAAGAAAACATTTCCCAATAATTGTTGACTGTCTCATCAAAATTTGGTTCTATTTTTGTTGCAAAAAATGACAAAGACCCTCCACGGTGACGGAGAGGGTCTATCCTGTTATTACACTTCCATGATTTCATCTTCTTTTGCTTTGGCAAGTTGGTCGATTTCAGCGATAAACTTGTCCGTTTCCTTTTGGACGAGTTCCTGGTTTTTGCGCAATTCATCTTCCGTAATGACCGAATCTTTTTCCAATTTCTTTAGCTGCTCGTTCGCTTCACGACGGATGTTGCGCACGCGTACACGTGATTCTTCGGCAAATTTGCCGACCACTTTCGTCAGTTCGCGGCGTCTTTCTTCCGTAAGCGGCGGAATGCTGATGCGGATGACATTTCCATCATTCGACGGCGACAAACCTAAGTCTGCTTTTAAAATCGCTTTTTCAATCTCATTGATGGCCGTTTTGTCAAATGGAGTCACGACGAGCAAACGCGCTTCAGGAACGGATATGGAGGCCAATTGATTGAGCGGTGTTTGCGTGCCGTAATATTCGACCGTTACGTGATCGAGCAGCGCAGGGTTTGCTCTTCCTGCACGAATCGTGGCCAAATTCCGCGTGAAAGCTTGAATGGCTTCTTGCATTTTCTTTTTCATTTCATTCAATATTTCATTTGGCATAATTTTTATTTCCCCCTTATGGTTGTGCCAAGTGTTTCGCCTTGGACGACTCGTTTAATGTTTCCAGGTTCTTTGATGGAAAATACGATCAAAGGAATGTCGTTGTCCATGCACAGTGATGAAGCGGTGGAATCCATTACCTCCAGGCCTTCGTTCAGCATGTCCAAGTAGGAAATTTGATCATATTTTTTCGCGTCCTTGTCGATTTTTGGATCGGCGCTGTAGACGCCGTCGACGTTGTTTTTCGCCATCAAGATGACCTCGGCTTCAATCTCGGCAGCCCGTAAAGCCGCTGTCGTATCGGTGGAGAAGTATGGGTTTCCCGTTCCCGCAGCGAAAATGACGACGCGTTTTTTCTCCAAATGTCGGATCGCCTTTCGGCGGATGTACGGCTCGGCAACTTGTCTCATTTCAATTGATGTTTGCACCCGAGTAGGGATGCCGATCGCTTCTAAACTATCTTGCAAAGCCAATGAATTCATGACAGTGGCCAACATGCCCATGTAATCGGCATTGGCGCGATCCATCCCCATTTCGCTGCCGATTTTTCCACGCCAAATATTTCCGCCGCCTACGACGATGGCGATTTCGACGCCCAGTTCCGCCACTTCTTTGATTTCTTGGGCGATTGCTTTGATGACTTTCGGGTCGATGCCGAATCCTTTATCTCCGCTTAACGCTTCACCACTAAGTTTTAATACGATTCGTTTGTAACGCGGCGCTGTCATAGTTACCTCCATCTAGCAAGTGAATTTTACCTAGTGATATTATAGCATGTAGAAATAGGGAACACGATTGTGTCCCCTAACAAATTACTGTTTCATTTGCTTGCGCACTTCTTCAGCAAAGTCCTCTTCTTTCTTTTCGATGCCTTCGCCCACTTCGAAACGAGCGAATTCTTTCACTTGAGCGTTCGCTTTTTTCACCAACTGTTCAACTTTCATATCAGGATCTTTAACGAACTGTTGCTCCAAAAGGCAAATTTGTTCATAGAATTTGCCCAAACGGCCTTCAACCATTTTTTCAACGATATGTTCCGGCTTTCCTTCGTTCAAAGCTTGTTCTTTTAAGATGCTTCTTTCACGTTCGACTTCATCAGCAGGCACTTGGTCGCGGGAAACATATTTCGGATTTGCCGCGGCGATGTGCATCGCGACGTCTTTAGCCAATTCTTCGTCCGTCGTCCCTTCCAAAACGACCAATGAGCCGATGCGGCCTCCCATGTGCAAATACGAACCGAATGCATCGTTATCCGTCTTTGAAAAGAGCGCAAAACGACGCAACGTAATCTTTTCGCCGATTTTTGCCACCGCATTGTTGATCGTGTCTTGGACGGTTTCAGATCCGCCTTCGATCGTTTGATTTAACGCTTCTTCGAGGTTAGCCGGTTTGTTTTTAACGAGATGGTCGGCTAACTGTTCGACCAACTGTTGGAAGTTTTCGTTTTTCGTAACGAAGTCCGTTTCACAGTTGACTTCGATCAATACCGCATCATTTCCGTTCACCGCGATAAATGCCGTACCTTCCGCGGCGATGCGGTCAGCTTTCTTCGCCGCCTGAGCCGCACCTTGTTTACGCAAATAATCGATTGCCGCTTCCATATCGCCGTTCGTTTCAACGAGCGCTTTTTTGCAATCCATCATCCCTGCGCCGGTTCTTTCGCGCAATTCTTTAACCATTTTAGCCGTAATAGCCATTCATTCCATCCTCCTATTTATAAATTCATTCGCAATGTCGTTCTTCAAAAAAAGGTGATAATCGGTTATCCCCTATTATCACCTCTTAAAAAATGAATTACTCAACTGATTCAGTTGATTCTTCCGTTGCTTGCTCTTCTTGCGCTTCTTCATTCGCTTCAGGCTGTTCATTCGCTTCGGCCGTTTCTTCCGCCTGTTCTTTTTGTTTGACCGCTTTGTCTTCCATTCCTTGCTTTCCTTCGATCACCGCATCGGCAATTTTCGAAGTTAAAAGTTTTACAGCACGAATGGCATCGTCGTTGGCAGGGATAACATAATCGATTTCATCCGGGTCGCAATTCGTATCGACAATACCGATGATCGGTATGTTAAGTTTTCTCGCTTCGCGCACTGCGATGTTTTCTTTGCGTGGATCGATGACAAAGAGCGCATCAGGCAATTTTTCCATATCGCGGATTCCGCCGAGGAATTTCAACAAACGCTCTTTTTCGCGCAATAACGTGATCGTTTCTTTTTTCGGAAGCACATCGAACGTGCCGTCTTTTTCCATCGTCTCGATTTCGATTAGACGGTTGATGCGTTGACGAATCGTCTTAAAGTTCGTCAATGTTCCGCCCAACCAACGCTGGTTGACGTAGTACATTCCAGCGCGCGTCGCTTCTTCGCGCACGGATTCTTGCGCTTGTTTTTTCGTGCCGACAAACAAGATTTTTCCTCCGTCGGCGGCCAATTGTCTGGCGAATTCATAAGCTTCTTCCATCTTTTTGACCGTTTTTTGTAGGTCGATGATGTAAATGCCGTTTCTTTCCGTAAAAATGTAAGGTTTCATTTTCGGGTTCCAACGGCGTGTTTGGTGGCCAAAGTGAACCCCTGCCTCCAACAATTGTTTCATTGAAATAATTGACATAAAAAAAATCCTCCTTTTTGGTTATTTCCTCCGTTTAATTCATCTTTGTACACAACCGGAACCCCGGCACCCGTGTACAAATTATTAAACGTGTGTAGTGGTAAATTTATTACCTTAAATAAGGTATCACAAATTAATTTGATAAGCAAGCGATTCCTCTTATATTCTTGCATTTTTCATCATTCATTCATCTATATTTATGGCGCATTTTTCTCGCTTTTAACCAAATAAAAGAACGAAAATATTTTTTCGTTCCCTCAAACATTCGTATTCTTATTCGTGATCCACAAGTTGATGCAATTTAATATATAAATCGACTTCCGTTTTTCCGCGGTTTAATTGCTTTGCGATTTCCTCAGGCGATTTCCCTGCGCGGAACAGTTGCAGCACTTGCCCTTCGAACGAAGTCTCGACGACATCTTCCACTTCTTTTTCCGCTTTAATGTTCGTTAATTCCCAAGTTTTTTTCGGTTCTTTGACCGTTTCATTGATTTCGGCTTCTTTTCGATTCGTATCGTTCAGCATTCGTTCCATCAAATCGGATTCGACGTTCTTCTTCAATGCCCGTTCATCACTCATTTTCCGCCGCATTTCCGCCTCGTACACTTTCTTTTCCAACTTTTCGTTTTCGTGCCGTATGTTTTTCATGAATTCATCCATCAACTCTTCCAGTCGGGCGATTTGCTCGGCTTTATCTTTTTTCGTTTTTTCATATACGTGATAGATCGAAATAAAAGCGATTGCATGCAACAAAAAACTTACCAACAAAAAAAATGAGGTCATGATGATCCCTTCCTAACCGCTCCAGTCTATATGTCTGCCTAAATAAGGATGTTTGATTTTCTCTTTTTGTTTTTTCGAACGTTCGTTTCCACTCTTGTCTTTTTGACTTTCGTATTGCTCGCGCTTCGAACGTTCTTCGTTCGTGTCGACATTTCTTTTTTCGACATGTTCAAACCGGTTTGTCCGTTGACGTCTCAACACTTCTTCGGTCAATTGTTGTTGTGTTAATGTTTCTTGATATTGCTGGCCTTGTCGCGTCAACTGCTCTTGAATTTTGCTCGCGTCTTGTTGCCGCATGATCGCGATTTGCATATCAATCGACTTTAAGCCCATCATTAACACTTCCCTTGCCGATTGCTTCAGTGGAAAAAAACATTCTGTCAAAAACGGATGACAATTTCGTTGTTGTCGTTGACAATCATCACATTGTCATATTCTTTTTCGATTTTCCGTTCATATTTGCCGAATGAAACGGTCACATTCGGAAAAATCGTCCCTTTCACTTTCAAATAAGCGCGGTCGACGCTGCCCAACGTGGCATTGATTTCCGCAAGTTCATTTTTCACTGCCTCAATTTCTTCATTCGTTTTTTCCAACGAATATTTTAAACGAAGCAACGTAATCCGTGATTTGCTGTCCAACGCCTCTTTATCTGTACCGGCAAATCGACTTTGCAGCATGCGGAGTTTTTGGCGGTTGTTTTCCAATTTCGCCAGTTGTTCCTGCAACTCTTTTTGACGCTCGAACAATTTATAGTCCATGCCGAATGAAAGGTTCGTTTTCGTATTCATTCGGTTTCCCACATTATTAGCTATTATAGCACCGCCGGCAGAGATAATGCCACCGACGATGTTTCCCCGTCTTAAAATGATATCGTTGATTGCCGTGCATTCACTATGCATGATCGAATTTTCGACATAGATGTTATTTCCCGCTTTAATGATGCCTTGGTTGACATAGCCGATATGTACATCTTCCCCTGCTTCGATTCTGCCGATTTTCAATCCGGCAATCCCTTCGGAGACGGTCACGCTCCCTTTTGCGATGATCGTAGCCGCTTCAACGAGGCCGAAAATGCGAATATCCCCTTCCGCTTTTACGGTAAACCCCGTCGGCACGTCACCACGAATGACGACAGAGCCTGGAAAATCGATGTTGCCGATTTTCATCGAGATGCTTTCGTTCACCTCGTATACATCCAACACATGGATGCGATTGTCGATGATGGAAACTTGGCCGTTCACATCGGCATAAACGGCGCCTTCATTTTCTTTATACGTCACGTTTTTTCCAGGGCGCAACAATGCGGGTTTCCCTGGGCGGGCCTTAATTTTCGTGCCGTAAACGGTCGTTCCGTCTTCGCCTTTTGTCGGTGGAATGATCGTCGCAAGTTTTTGACCTTCCTTAACCGTTGGAATACGCATCACATCACGGAAATCCCAGTTTTCCTTCCGTTCCACTTTCGTCGACATGTCGAAGTGATATTCAATTTCGCCCGGTTTTCCGTCTTTTTTTTCTATTCCTTCAGCAACAATGATCGGGAAGTCGGTATGGGGGAAAGTTTCAATGAGTTGTTCGATTGAATCGTAGCGGATGCCAAATTGGATTTTTTGCTGCTGTAAAAATTGAACAATCATCTCTTTCGTCAACTGGATTTCCGTTAATTCGCTTTCAGGGATGTCTCGGACGTTTATACTGGCGGTCAATTTGTCGGCTGTAACATGTATTTGGAATATTTCGTTAAGGTTTTTCATCTTTCCACCTCATTACAGCTAGATTAATGGTTTACTTTCATCAATGTTTTCCGCAGCTTGAAGATGGCCCGTTTATGGATTTGCGAGATGCGGGAGGTCGTCAAATTCAACACTTCGCCAATTTCCGTTAACGTCAAGCCTTCCTGGTAAAACAAACTGATGACGAGCTGCTCGTTTTCGTTCAGTTTTTTGATGTTTTCGGCCAATTCTTTTTTCAGTTCATCAAACTCGATCTTTTCTTCCGGAATCACGGCGTTGTCATCTTCGATCACATGGGCGATTTCAACTTCGTTGTCGGCATCATTTGATGCAACCGTCGACTCGAGCGACAAAATATTGGCGTACAATGAATGCGTCAACGTCTCTTCCACTTGCTGTTCGTCGATCTGTAATGCTTCCGCAATTTCTTTGGCGCTCGGTGTCTTGTTTAATTTCTGTTCCAGCATGGTGGCGGTCTTTTCAATTTGCTTCGTCCGTTCCCGCAACGTGCGGGGCAGCCAATCTTCCTTTCTTAAACCGTCGATGATCGAACCGCGGATGCGGATCGAAGCGTAAGTTGAAAATTTTAAATTGCGGTTCGGTTCAAATTTGTTCAACGCATCAAATAAGCCGATCATGCCCAAACTGCGTAAATCGTTTTTTTCAAAGCTGGGCGGGATGTGACTCGCCATCCGTTCGACGTGATAATCGACGATGTACATATAATGTTCGATCAATTTATTTGCCGCTTCTTCATCATGGTTTTCAATCCATTGGTTCCACCAATGCTCGACATTTTGGGAGACCGAAGTGTCCATCATGGTGCCCCTCCCATCTCTAACGAATGATACAGATTAAATATATTTTTCCCCTTGGTTGACTGTGCGAATTTTCAATTTCGTTGTCACGGGATCAAATTCGATCGTTCGCCCTTGATTCCCGCCAGTATCCGAGCTGACAATCGGGATTTGATGAAATTTCAAGCGTTCTTTTACTGCTTCAACGTTTCTTGGTCCAATCCGCATGATTTCGGATGCGGACTGCAATTGGAACATTTGCGCTCCTCCGGCGATTTTCGCTTTCAGCTGGCTTTTTCTGGCCCCTAATTGAATCAACTTCTCGACTAATATGTCGATCGCTGTATCGGCGTATTTGTATTTGTTGAAATTTTCTTGCTTCGTCAAACTCGAATCCGGAAGCATGATATGTGCAAGGCCGGCCACTTGTTTATACGAATCGTAAATAACGACACCGACGCATGAACCTAATCCGGACGTACGTATTCGATTTGGCGCTTTTACGACGTTTAAGTCTGCGATGCCTACCTTTACCACAGTCACTGTCTCTTTCATACGCTTATTCCTAATGCTGAAAATAATTTTGGTATCGATTCAGGGTCAGGAATCAACAAAAAGTGTCCTTTCGTGCTGCTATTAGGTTCAGCCCCTACTATTTTCGTATCGATCAAAATCGCATAATCGGAGCTGCGCGACAATTCGATCAACCCAGTGACGATCGTTGCCGCGGCCATATCGATGCTCAAGTAGGGGATCGTTGTCGTCATTCGCAACTTCGTAAAGTCGGCCATCGCCGATAAATAGGAGCCGTTTAAAATATTGGCCACTTCTTGCAAAACGGAAATCGCCATCGGGTCTTGTTCCCCGTTTTTCATGATGGAAGTCACTTGTCCATTCGTCATTTTACTGACGAGATCATTCGCCTCTTCAACCGTCAAGATGAAATAAACCGTTCCCGTCACTTCACCTTCGAAACGGAAAAAGATGGCGACGATCAACCGCTCCGGCCCGCCCAATATTTCCATCATTTCATTGATGGTGACGATTTTAACGGACGGGACTTCCATTTTAATTTTTTTGTTGATCAATTGCGACATTGAAGCAGTGGCGTTGCCGGCACCTATGTTTCCTATTTCACGCAAAACGTCTTTATGCAAACTTGACAACTTTTTCGTGTCCATTTTACTTAACCTTCCATTGCATGAACTTCTTCTCGCTCTTCTTCAAACAACACTTTCTCCAAATCCAATAGAATGAACAAACGATTGTCCATTTTGACAACGCCTTCGATGAATTCTTTGACTTCTTTTCCAATCGTTTCCGGTGATGGTTCAATTTTGTCGCGCATAATGTCGATGACGTCGTTGGCGCTATCGACGATTAAACCGACGGTGACTTCCTTGACGTTGACGATGATGATCCGTGTTTCATCATCGAACGTGGTTGGTTTGTTTTTTAATTTTTGTTTCAAATCGATGACTGGTGTAACGACTCCCCTCAAATTAATGACGCCTTTGACGTATGGGGCGGTTCGAGGCACCCGGGTGATCGGCAGCACCCGTTCGATCGAGCCAACCGAATCGACGGGGATCGCGTATTCCTCGTCTTCAAGTTGAAACACAATCACTTTGTTGTCTAATTCCTTCGTTTCTGTCACAATTGAAACCTCCCTTATTTAACTAACGCGTTGCTGTCGACGATTAGCGCCACTTCGCCATCTCCTAAGATTGTCGCACCTGAAATGGCAAAAACGTTCGTCATGTAGTTGCCCAATGATTTTAAGACGACTTCTTGCTGCCCAATGAATGAATCGACAATGAGCCCGGTCAATTTATTTCCTTTGCGGACGATGACAATGGATACGAAGTCATCATCGGTTTCTTCCACCGTCGGAACTTCAAAAATTTCTTTTAAATCGACGAGTGGAATGATGCTGCCTCTGAAGTCGATGACTTGATTGTCATGAGCCTTGTAAATTTCCGATTTCTTCAATATCGTCGTTTCGATGATCGACGATAAAGGTATCGCATATTTTTCTTTTTGCAATTCGACGAGCAATACGGAAATGATCGATAACGTTAGCGGCAATTGTATCGAGAACGTAGAGCCTCTACCTTCTTCGGATTCGATCGAAATGTTTCCGCCCAACGATTCAATCGTGTTTTTCACTACGTCAAGCCCAACTCCGCGGCCTGAGACATCAGACACTTTTTCCGTCGTGGAAAACCCGCTTGTTAAGATGAGGTCGTTGATTTGCTGATCGGACATCATTTCCGCTTCTTGCGGCGTAATGAGGCCGCGTTCAATCGCTTTGTTTTTCACCTTTTCACG
>JAAYTF010000051.1 GCA_012518125.1 Bacilli bacterium
CAAAATGGTCTTCGATTGCGCTTTTTGTGTTGCTCGTCACGATGATGATGTCTTCAATGCCTGATGCAATCGCCTCTTCGACGATGTATTGGATCGTCGGTTTATCGACAATTGGCAGCATCTCTTTCGGCATCGCTTTTGTCGCCGGCAAAAAGCGCGTCCCCAAACCTGCTGCCGGGATGATCGCTTTTTTCACTTTTTTCATGTTTATGCCTCCAATTTTTGGCGATTTATTGGCACGTCGATGTTGCAGATTTCCTCACATAGCCGTACCCCATCTATTTGTTGACATGTCTTTATTGTCACTTACTTCGCCGTCACCAATTCGCCACGGTTTGCATACACGATATTCATCAATTCATCTTTCAATTGTTTATTGTCATAATCCAAGAAATGTTCGATCAATTCATCAATTTGACCCGGGTCGAACGGGACGGTCCGTCCGACGTAAATTTTTTCATATACTTGGCCCGGCATGATTTCATTTTCATTGAGCAACTCTTCGTACAATTTTTCACCCGGGCGGATGCCGGTAAAGACGATCTCGATTTCATCCTCTTCATAACCTGATAGTTTAATCAAATTTTTGGCTAAGTCAACAATTTTTACCGGTTCACCCATGTCAAGAACGAAGATTTCGCCGCCTTTGGCGAGCGAACCTGCTTGGATGACGAGCCGCGATGCTTCCGGAATCGTCATGAAATAGCGTGTCATCCGTTCGTCGGTGACGGTGACAGGGCCGCCTTCGGCAATCTGCTTTTTGAATAGCGGGATGACGCTGCCGCGGCTCCCCAGGACGTTTCCGAACCGGACTGCGACGTATTTCGTTTTGCTCGTTTCGTTCAACGTCTGGATGATCATTTCGGCAATGCGCTTCGTTGCGCCCATCACGTTCGTCGGGTTGACCGCTTTGTCCGTGGAGACGAGGACGAATGTGTCGACACCGAACTTGTCGGCCGCTTCAGCGACATTTTTCGTGCCGATCACGTTGTTTTTCACCGCTTCGTGCGGGTTTTCCTCCATGAGCGGGACGTGTTTGTGCGCCGCTGCGTGGTAAATGATTTTCGGCCGATACGTCCCGACGATATCTTCCATCCGCCGGCAATCTTTGATATCGCCGATGAGCGGGATGATCTCCACTTCTTTCGCTTCATCGAATTTTTTCAGTTCATTGTTGATTTCGTAAATGCTGTATTCGCCATGTCCGACCAACAAGAGCCGCTTCGGTTTGAACGGCATGAGCTGCCGGCACAGTTCGGATCCGATCGAACCGCCGGCCCCGGTGACCATGACCGTCTCGCCGGTCACCGAACTTTCAATCGAGCGGATATCGAGTTCGACCGGATCCCTGCCGAGCAAGTCTTCCACTTCGACATTTTTCAGCTGCGAGACGGACACCCGTCCTTCCGCCAAGTCTTCAATTTTTGGCAGCATCTGCACTTTCGCTTTCGTCTTATTGCAATAAGCGACGATTTTTTGCAGTTCGCTTTTTTTCAATGACGGGATGGCGATGACGATATGTTCGATCTGTTTCTGCTCGACGATTTCCGGTATATGTTTCACTTTGCCGACGACCGGCACGCCGTATATTTGCATCCGTTGTTTCGACGGGCTGTCATCGACGAATGCGACCGGATAGAGGTTGGAATGGTTATGTTCGTTGTTCAGCTGCCGGGCGATCATCGCACCAGCCGCTCCGGCGCCGACGATGAGCGTCCGTTTCTTGTCCACGCCGTTGGCTTTCGATATGTAACGGTCACGGAAGACACGCCAAGCAAAGCGCGAACCGCCGATCAAAATGATGTGCAACATCCAAGTGACAAGCAGCGCGCGGCGGTAAATCACAAAATCGTTGATCAAAAATTGGATGACCCCCGCCGTGAGGATCGTGAGCGTCACCGCCTTGATGATGGCAAGCAATTCACCGACGCTCGCGTACGCCCAGACTTTATTGTATAAATTGTAAATAATTGCATATACATGGTGAAAAATAAGCAGACATAACGCGGTGATGATGATCACGGTGTCGTTGTAAGAGTGTGAGCTGTGCGGATAAACCAGCCAATGGGCGATGAAAATAGCAAAACTGACGATCAGCGAGTCGAGGATGAAAATATAGATCATGCGGGTCCGAAAATTCATCATTGTCTCAACCTTTCGTCAGTTTTTCTCCATTTCATTTTTTTCTCAAGAAGGAA
>JAAYTF010000052.1 GCA_012518125.1 Bacilli bacterium
CATTTCTCCTATTCGGCGTTCCAGCCTGTTCGATTCTGAGGAAATGTTTGATTTCTTCCCGCACAATCAGCTCTAATTTTTCCTTCACAAACTGACAAATAACACTTTCCAGTTGATTTGCCCAGTCGACATTCGCTATACTTCTTTTAGACATAGGTAGCGTGAATGAGTTGGTCCAAATTAGAGAATACCCTACTTTTTTTGGCCTAGCAAAATGCTTTACACAAAATTTTATACATCATCCCTTAGTATTTTGATGCGCGAACCTCAAGTAAACATGAAATCCCTGGGAGGTTCGCGCATCAAAAAAGGTAATAAATGGGAATAAATTTCTATAAAAACAGATATTTTTCTCATCAAATAAAAATCAGCAATACTATATAGTATGATAAGGGTTGTTTTTTCTTGTAGCTGTCGCACCCTATATGGGTGCGTGGATTGAAATTTTGTACCAATTGAGACGTGTTAGAATTTGGTAAACAACACAACTATATGGATTCGCTCCTTATTAATCTCAGAAAATACGACCATGAAATCAACTATGGGTATTTCAAAGAAAAATTTGGTTGAGAAATTGTGAAGACAGTTTGAACAAAGCATTGAATCTCGAGGCATGTTTGCGGAAGATTCCAACGGCTTTGATTCAAGTTTGTTGCATGTGTAGTTGCTCTAGGCTAAGGCTAATCATCTTTTTATCAGTTGGCAAAAGAATATCCGGAAGCCAAGCTAATTTTTTTGGAAAATCAATTCTAATTGTCACCCGGAAATGTTTTGGATCTATCCCTGGCAAAAAGTGTTTGCTTTCATGATCGACAATCCACGACCATCTTTTTTTCATCGTTTGTCTCGTCGTTCCCATCGTTTCATAAGTGCATTTCTCATCAACTCCAAAACTTAAATATCTTCAAGCCCCGCGCATATTAAGATATAATAAAAACAAGCACTCCTTTGGGGTGCTTAAATTTTATCCGCGTAAATTCATTAAAGGGGACCTACTCATGGACATCATTGAAAAATATAAAAATAGAATCATAGATCAAAAAACAATTCCGGAACGCAAAGCGGCCTACAGCCCGTTTCCTGAAAGAATGTCGGAGGACCTCATCAACTTCCTGAAAGACAGCGGCATCAAACAACTGTACAGCCACCAAGCGGAAATGTTCGACCGGGTGCTTGACGGGGAAAACGTGGTCATCACCACCTCAACCGCAAGCGGAAAAACGCTGAGCTTCCTGCTTCCGGTCGTGCAAGAAATCCTGAACGACCCGAAATCCCGCGCGATATTCATCTATCCGACAAAAGCGTTGGCGAGCGACCAGTTCCGCAATTTGGTTCCACTCCTCGAATATTTTGGGAAAAACAAAATCCAAGCCGGCATTTACGACGGCGACACGCCCGTCAACGAACGAAGCAAAATCCGCAGTAGCGCAAACATCATTCTCACCAACCCGGACATGCTCAACACGGCTTTTTTGCCGAACCACAGCAACTTCGGATTCAATTTTGTTTTCGCCAATTTGAAATACGTCGTCATCGACGAGTTGCATACATATAGAGGAACGTTCGGTTCCCACGTGGCGAACCTTTTCAAGAGATTGAACCGGATTTGCAAGTACTACCATTCATCACCGCAATTCCTTTGCAGTTCGGCGACGATCGCCAACCCCGTGGAACTGGCGGAAAACATCACCGGCAAACCATTTACACTGGTCGACAACGACGGGTCGCCCGCGCCGCAAAAACATTACTACATTTGGCAGCCGCCGTTCATCAAAAAAAGCCAGTACAGGATTAATCCGATCCAAGAAGCGACGAAATTGTTACCGGAACTCGTCGTGAGCGAAAACCATTTCATCGCTTTCTGCAAATCGCGCAAAGACGTCGAAGTCGTGCTCAAAGAAACGCGCGACAAATTAAATGACGACATTCCGGGGAATGTCTCGTTGTCGCATCTCATTGCCGGTTACCGGGGTGGCTACACGCCGGAAGAGCGGAAAGAAATCGAAGAAAAAATGGTCGACGGCAAGCTGAAAGGGCTCGTTTCGACCAACGTGTTGGAATTGGGCATCGACATCGGGAAAGTCGACACGACCGTGCTCGTCGGATATCCGGGGACGAGGGCGTCCTTCTGGCAACAATCCGGACGCGCCGGCCGCAGCGGCAATGATTCGTCGACTTTCCTCATTTTGGACAATTTGCCTTTTGACCAATACATTGCCATCAATCCGGAATGGCTGTTTGACAATGAAAGTGAAAGCGCCGTGATCGATCCGGACAATTTGTACATCCAGATTGCCCACGTGCGGGCCGCCGCGGCGGAGTTGCCGCTCACACTTGATGACATCGCCCTTTTTCCGTTGCTTGATGAAATAGTGCCCGTCCTTTCTGAAGCCGGGGAATTAAGGATTGAAAACGGGAAGTTCAGTTGGGTCGGGTCCGATTTTCCTGCGGGGGATTTCAGTTTGCGCAACATCGATAAAATCAGGTACCAAGTCATCAACAAAGAAAACGAGGTTGTCATCACGGAAATGGACGAGCTGCAGGCGTTCAATGAAGTTCACAAAGGCGCCATCTATTTGCATGAGGGGATGCAATACATCGTCGAAAAATTGGATTTGGACAACCGGATCGCTTTGGTGAATCCGATCCATGCGGATTATTACACCGTTTCCGATGAGCGGACGAAGATCAAAATCATCCGTGACATGAAACATTATGAATTGGGCCGGACGAAAAAAATATTCGGCGACATCAACGTGACGGAGGCGGTTGTCGGCTATAAGAAGCTTCAATTCCATAACCATCAAAATTTGGGGTATGAGCTTTTGGAACAGCCGCTGATCAAAAGTTTTGAGACGGAAGGTGTAAGGATCCGCTTGCCGGAAAATGTCGACGACGTATTCAAACAACTTACGCCGATCAAAGTGGGCAGCACGCATGTGGAGTTTTGGAAAAGCTACTATGACGGGATGGCGTTTGCGTTATTGAACGCGACGATGATGAAGACGATGACGACACCTGAAGATGTCGGTGCGGCGCTTCTCGTTGAGGACCTCGATGACAAATCGTACACTTCCATCTGCATTTTCGACCGGTTCATCGGCGGAATCGGCTATGCGGAAAAGGCGTACGACTTTCTGTATGACATCGTCAAAAACGCGATTCAGTTGGTTGGCGGCTGTCAGTGCGACGAAGGCTGTCCGGCTTGCGTCGGCGACTACAACTTGGATAAAACGATCGTGCTTTGGGGCTTGGAAAACGTGTTGACGGAAATCGCCCCTCCGGAAGATGTGAAAGTGCCGGATTTAGCGCCGCAAGTCGTCGTGGAAAAACGTTTCGCATTTGCCGAATTGGAAGCGGAATGGCTGAACTTCACCCGGTTTTTACGGGAGAGCGGGCAATATTTGGCGGACTTTTTATCGAGCGTCGAAAAAGTGGCAGTGGATGACGAG
>JAAYTF010000053.1 GCA_012518125.1 Bacilli bacterium
ATGTATTATCGTGACAATGAATTGTATCATGTTGTGGCATTCACCGCTGCACAAATTCCTGATATAGATGGAAGAAAATATCCGGCTGAACTCGCGGGGAAATTGTATCCTGAAGGAATTCCGATTTTCTCGGAAGAAGAATTGCCGGAATTGATCAAAAAATACGATGTCGATGAATGCGTATTTTCCTACAGCGACGTCCATTATGAAAAAGTGATGGGCTTAAGCGCCATCGTCAATGCGGCCGGTGCGAATTTCGTCTTGTTGGGGACGAAAGACACGATGTTGAAAAGCGATAAACCGGTCATTTCGGTCACTGCCGTTCGCACCGGGACAGGAAAAAGCCAAACGTCGCGGAAAGTCATCGAAACGTTGATGAAATACGGGTTAAAAGTGATCGCTATTCGCCATCCGATGCCATATGGGGATCTCGTCAGCCAAAAAGTGCAACGCTTTGCGACGTTGGATGATTTGAAAAAGCATGATTGTACGATCGAAGAGATGGAAGAATATGAACCGCACATCAAGCGCGGCAACATCGTTTATGCCGGAGTGGATTATGAAGCGATTTTGGAAGCGGTCGAAAACGATCCCGACGGCTGTGACGTGATCCTTTGGGATGGCGGAAATAACGATTTTACATTCATTGAACCGGATTTGGCGATCACAGTCCTTGATCCGCATCGTCCTGGACACGAATTGAAATATTACCCTGGCGAAGTATGTTTGCGTACGGCGGACGTATCGATCATCAATAAAATCGACAGTGCGGAAAAAGAAGCGATTGAAATAGTCGAAAACAACATCAAGAAAGTGAATCCAAAGAGCGTCATCATCAAAGCGGAATCGACGATCACCGTAGACGATCCTGCTGTCATCAAAGGAAAACGGGTGTTGGTCGTGGAAGACGGTCCGACGTTGACGCATGGTGAAATGAAAATCGGTGCGGGAACCGTCGCCGCCGAACGGATCGGCGTAAAAGAAATCGTCGACCCGCGTCCATATGCAAAAGGTAAATTGGCCGACACGTTCGAAATCTATAAACATTTGGATCAAGTTTTGCCGGCGATGGGGTACGGCAAACAACAACTGAAAGACTTGGAAGCGACGATCAATGCGGTCGATTGCGATGCGGTCATCATTGGCACGCCGATGGATTTGACGCGTGTCATCAACATTAACAAACCTACCGTGCGTGTTTCATACGAATTGAATGAAGTGGGCAGTCCGAATTTGGAAGAAGTGCTTGAAAAATTTGTCAAAGAGCATAAACTCGCATAAAAAAGAAGGTGCCGTTAAATTGAAACGGCACCTTTTCCATTTGTCTACGATGAGGAGTATGAAATAATGGCCTGGTCTTTCGAGCCAAGAGAGAAGAACGATCCGTAATCAATCATCATCCCCACGGTAACGTTTATACGGTAATGGGTTCCAAACACGGTATTTGAAATGCTCTTCGGTTAATGGAATCGGAATTTGCTGGCGAATTTTTTCTGCGACTTCCAACTCTTTTTCCGCTTCGTTTTTATCCTGGTACATAAATTCATCGGAAGCGATCTCAGGCGCTTGTTCCACTTTTTCCTCCAAATCTTCGATCACCATTTCTTGTTGTTTAATCATATCGCTGCGCGCTTCCGTCCGCCATCTAGGTTGCGCGTGGCGGTTGATGTCCGAGGCGTAACTGAATTCTTCAAAGATTTCCCGATAGACGCGATCGGCGTTTTCTCTCGCGTCACGAATTGCCGCAATCAAGTCGTTGATTGTCAATTCCGTCATTTCAAGCGGTTCCGGTCGATCATAACCCCCTAAACTCGTCTTCGTCAAATAGTACGGGAAGATGCTTTTGATCAATTTGCCGACAGGAAGCATTCCTTCACCATCTTCAGCGATGCCTTTCGGTTGCACCCCTTGCATGGCGATGCGCGCCGATTCTGGACGGACGATTTCTTTCGGCGGCAGCAGGCCGTGACGCAACATTTCCCGTATTCCTGTACCGGATATGTTGATCCGGTATGTCACATCGTGCGGACACGTTTTTTTCGTGGCCAAACTGTTGCAACGTGTGCAGTAAAACACTTCATTGAACAAACGGATGTCAATTCCCAATTCTTCCGGCGTAAATTCATCAAAAATATGATGCGCAGCGTATTTATCGTAAAAATCGCCGATGCCGGCATGGTCCCTTCCGATCAATGCATGCGTACAACCGTAGTTTTTCATAATGAGTGCGTGCAATACCGCTTCACGCGGCCCTGCAAAAATGTACGTTACACGAAGCGGAGCCAAAACTGTTCGTTCTGTCGGATAATACGTGTTCAACACGCTGCGATAAGCAAGCATCCGGAACTCGTGGCGCGTATATTCGCGCTTCGCCATCTCGACAAGCGGCTGGATGAGCAATCCGTCGAGCTCTTCCAATGCATTTTTATGGATATACTCGTGCCCGCGGTGAAGCGGGTTGGCTCCCGTGATGAATCCTCCGACCGATTGAAATTTCTTTTCCTCGTAAAATAAGCGCCACGTGTCTTTCGGTTCTAAACGGAGCTTTTCGAATGGGCCCCAATCGACGCGATTGAGCAAAGTTATTTTTCCCGCCAACGATGTATCGCCCATTCTTCGGTAGATCGAATCGACGCCAGGGTGTGAACGATCCGTCGTTCCGAATAAATGTTTCGCTCGTTCGTCTTTATCGTAGTCGAAAATATCTTCAATTTCGAGGAGTGCAATCGGCACTTCTTCCTCATTGACGAGGACGACTTCATCGCCGACCGACAATTTCTCAATCACTTTTTTGTTCGTTTTGCCGCTAGGGGCAAAGCTTAACGGTGTCGGCCAGACGAGCCCGTTGGCCAAACGGCCTGTTTTCAATACGGACTCATAGTCTTCCTTGTTCATGAATCCTTCGTTTGGCGAAAGCACCCCCGTCGCGATCATTTCAATCGTGATGACCGCTTCGAGGTCGATCATGATTTGCGGCAAATCAGGGACTCTTTTTAAAATTTTTTCACGTTCTTCGCCAACCGCGACGCGATTGACCAACTTCCCACCGTGAGGTTGTTGTGGGAAGTTGTCGAATGTAAGTGCACTTTCGGAATTCGTTTTTGTTTTTACAGATACCGATTGTTTAGTCATGGACTACTTCCTTTCTGTTGATAATGTTCGTTGATGATTTATAAGTTTATTCCGCACCTAAACCGGTGTGGGAACGTACAGACATTTCCGCGTAAAGCTCGTAGTTGTCGTCCGGTTGTGTCACGAGTGACACGACGACTGCGATCAAAAAGCCGAGCGGTATGCTGACGATGCCAGGGTTGGTAAGCGGATAGATTGCGTTTTCACCCATGATGTTCGGACTCATCAATACGAGCAGGACGGTGACGACCGGACCGGTCAACATCGTTGCCACTGCCGCTTTCGTATTGAAGCGCTTCCAATAGATGGAGAAGATGATCACCGGCAAGTTGGCGCTTGCACCGACCGCAAAAGCGTACGTGACGAGCTGCGCAACGTTGAAGTTTTTCGCCAAAATCCCTAAAATGATTGAGAAAATTCCGATCGCAAGCGCTGTGTAACGCGCAACGACGAACTGTTTTTTCTGATCGACGACGCCGCGCTTGATGACGTTTGTATAAATGTCATGCGCAAAAACACCGGCCCCGGTAATGACGAGCCCTGCAACGACCGCAACGATCGTCGCGAATGCGACCGCCGATATGGCTGCCATGAACAATTCTCCACCAAGTGTTCCAGCGCCGCCGCCCAACACTTGACCGAGCAATGGTGCGGCCATGTTGCCTCCGCCGCCGGCAGATGTGATCGTCTCTTCACCGACTAATGCGTGGGCTGAAAATCCGATCAAGGCGATGATGAAATAGAACGAACCGATGATGATCATGCCCCATACTACGGATGATCTGGCGACTTGCGCAGATGGAACCGTAAAAAAGCGTACGAGCAAGTGGGACAGTCCGGCTGTACCCAAAATTAACGTGATTCCGAGCGACAATAAGTCAATCGGGTTTGTATAAAGTTTGCCTGGAGTCAAAAATTCCATTCCGGATTTGTCGATGACCGCTCCGAAAATCGATGAAATGTTGAAGTTGAAGGTGAACAGGATGAACACGAGCATCACTAACATGGCGCCCATCAAAAGGACGGCTTTGATGATTTGAACCCAACTCGTCGCGAGCATTCCGCCGAGCGTCACGTAAATCATCATCAAGACGCCGACGATGATGAGTGAAATTTCATATGGAATTCCGACAAGCAGCTGAATGATTGCACCAGCGCCAACGAGCTGCGAAATCATATAGAACATCGTAATCGTCATCGTTACGACTGCGGCAGCCGTTCGCACCGGACGTTGACTGAGTCGGTAGGAGATGACGTCGGCGACAGTGAAGTTGCCGGAATTTCGGAAAGGCTCGGCGATGATGAAGAGAACGATGATGTATCCCATGAGCCATCCGATCGAATACATGAACCCGTCATAACCGTACAAAGCAACCAAACCAGCAATTCCTAAAAAGGAGGCTGCACTCAAATAATCGCCCGCGATGGCAAGCCCGTTTTGCAATCCTGTCAAGGAACGACCTGCAGCATAGAAGTCCTTCGTTCCCGTCGTACGTTTCGATGCGATATAAGTCAAATACAAGGTGATAATGATAATCACAATGAACAGGATGATCCCGAATAATTTTGCACCTGTCATGTCATCACGCCTCCTTTGGTTCTAAAGATGAATCAATTGATTTCGCTTCATTTGTTTTTGCAAATTGTTCGTCCGTTTTTGGGGAATATTTTGCGATGATGTCATCGACCATGCGATCGTATTGTCTGGCTTTATATACATAAATGAAAGCCAACGTCCAAATGACGAAGTAATACGAAACGCCAAACAGATAGCCGAATGTGAAGTTGCCGAAAATGA
>JAAYTF010000054.1 GCA_012518125.1 Bacilli bacterium
TGTTGAAAGCGATTGAAACGGAGAAAATCACCCACTTTTTCGGCGCGCCAGTGGCGTATTTGCTTGCGGCGAAAATTTTGGAACAACAAAAATTCGATTTATCGTCCATGGAATGGTTCGTTTATGGTGGTGCACCGATCGGGGCGAATGAAGTTCGCTATATTCAAAAAGTGTTTGAGACCGACCGCCTGACAGGGGTGTATGGTCTCACGGAAGCTGGACCAAGCGGATCGCTGCTCTTTCCAGAAGAACATGACAAAAAAGCGGGAAGTGTCGGCCGCCGTGCGAGTTTGTTTACGGAATTGAAAATCGTCGATGAAAAAGGGGATGAAGTCGGTCCGAACGAAATTGGCGAAGTGGTGCTTCGCGGCTTGGGAATGATGAAAGAATATTACAACAATCCGGAAGCGACGGAAAAAGCGTTTATTGACGGATGGCTTCGCACCGGCGATTTGGGCCGATACGATGAAGACGGTTATATATGGATCGTCGATCGCGTAAAAGACATCATCATATCCGGCGGGGTGAACATTTATCCGTTTGAAGTCGAACAAGAATTGATGAAATATGAACCGATCCAAGACGTCGCGGTAGTCGGCGTGCCGCATCCGGAATGGGGCGAAACGGTAAAAGCGTTTTATGTGAGCGCTGCACCGATTGATGAAGCGGATGTGAAAGCGTTTTTGAGCACACGTTTGGCAGCGCATAAAATTCCGCGAATGTATGAGAAAATTGACGCGATTCCGCGCAATGCGACCGGAAAAATATTAAAACATCAATTGCGGAAGGAGTATGAACTGAAATGACAATAACACATCAAGATTTGTTCCCGAAACATCCACCGGTAGTGGAGGGAAGCAGGCAAACCGGCCGCAAGCCGAGTTTTTACGATCATGACGAGACGTTACAACTCGTATTGAAGCAATATTTGGATGAAGCTTTCTTCAAGTATGCCGATGAACGGCTGCGTAAATTCGGGGAGTTGTGCGCAAATGAAATCGATGAACGCGCTCGTTTCACCGACCGTGAAGGGGAACCGAAACTGATTCGCTATAACAAATACGGGGAAGAAGTTTCCGAAATTTGGGTGAACGACGGATACAAAAAGACGGTCGAACAGACGTATAACGAAGGGATCGTCGGCTACGTCCACAAGAAAATCCCGGAGCTGGACAAAAAAGGGAACTATACGTACAGTTTCGCCCAAGGGTATCTATTATCGCAAGCGGAACCAGGATTTTACTGCCCGGTGACATTGACGCTCGCCACCGCTTATTTGATCGACCATTACGGTGATGAGAAATTGAAAGAACGCTTCTTAGCGCATGTTTGCGCAACGGGTGATACGGAGCTGTTTGAAGGGGCGACGTTTTTGACGGAACGGCAAGGCGGTTCCGACGTCGGCGCAAACGAGACGGTTGCGGTAAAAGACGGCGACATATACCGCATTTACGGGGAGAAATATTTCGCATCGAATGCCGGGATGGCAGGCGTGGCGATGGTGTTGGCGCGCATTGAAGGTAGCGAAAAAGGGTCGAAAGGTCTGTCGCTCTTTGCCGTGCCGTGGCGCAACGAAGACGGTTCATTGAACAATGTCGTCATCCGCCGGCTGAAAGATAAACTGGGTGTCAAAGCGGTTCCGTCCGGGGAAGTTGAATTCCACGGCGCAACAGCTTACCTCGTCGGTGATCCGAAAAAAGGGTTTTACTACATGATGGAAGCGTTGAATTTATCACGGGTGTCAAATGCCGTCGCTTCGCTCGGCATCATGAAACGGGCGTATGATGAAGCGTTTGATTATGCGAAGCGCAGGAGCGCATTTGGCAACAAACTCATCGCTTATCCGATGGTGAAAGATACGCTCATGAAAATGAAAGCGAAGCTCCATGTCGAGACGGCGACTATTTTTGACATGATTCAATTGTATGAACGGGTGACGGAAAATAAAGACGTGACGGAAGAGGACATCGTCTTGAACCGGTTGAATATCGCGATGATCAAAAAAGAAACGGCCTATCAGGCGATCCATTTCGCCCATGAAGCGATCGAGATGCTCGGCGGCAATGGTTACATCGAAGATTTCGTTACACCTCGCTTGCTTAGGGATGCGCAAGTGTTGTCCGTTTGGGAAGGGACGGCCAACATTTTAGGATTGGAAGTAGTCCGCCTCATCAACCGTTTCCGCGCGGCAGAGCTTTATGTACAAGCGATGGAAAAGCGCCTTGAAGCATTGAGTTCTTCACCTTTGCATGAGCGGGCGCGTGAAATTTTTGAACGGGTCAAAGCGGAATTGAACCGTTTCACGGAGCTCCGTTATGACGAACAGACATATTACAGCAAACAACTTTCCAAGACGTTGAACGGCTTCTATGAAACGATCGTCGCCATCGAATGGGGCGAACGTTTCGGCGAGAAATACCGGGCGTTGGCGGAAATTTTCATCGAAGACGAATGGAACTTGCGTCAAATCGGTGATGAGATGTTGACCGTGAAATATTTCGATCTCATAACCGAATGAAACGAAAAAGCTGCCATGTGTGAACATGTTCACACATGGCAGCTTCATTTTGCATCGATGAGTCGATATTCGATTAACAGTTGTTCCACTTCTTTGGAAGTTTTTCGTTTGAGCGCTTCTTTCGCGATGGCTTTCATTTTTTCTTGCGACAACGTGTTCACGAGGCGGCGGACGGATAAAATCGCGCTCGGGTCCATGGAAAAGGATGTCAAACCTAATCCGATCAAAATCGGGATCGCTCGTTCATCGCTGGCCATTTCACCGCACACTTTCACCCATTTTCCGTATCTTTCCGCCGTCATCAGCACGTGTTTCATGAGACGCAAAATCGCCGGATGGAGCGGATCGTACAGATGCGAAACATTTTCGTTCATCCGATCGATGGCGAACGTATATTGGATCAAATCGTTCGTTCCGATGCTGAAAAAATCGACTTCGTCAGCGAATATGTCACTTGCGAAAGCCGCTGCCGGCGTTTCGATCATGATGCCAATTTCAATGTTGTCGTTAAAAGGGATCTTTTCCTTTTTTAAATCGGTTTTTACTTGTTCCAGCAGCGTCTTTGCTTCACGCAACTCATCCAATGTCGCAATCATCGGGAACATAATTTTCAAGTCACCGTAAGGACTGGCCCGCAGCAAAGCGCGCAGTTGTGTTAAAAACAATGCTTTTTCCTTCAAGGTGAAACGAATGGAACGCATCCCGAGAAAAGGGTTCGTCTCTTTCGGCAGCGAATAATAAGGTAACTGTTTATCGCCGCCGATGTCGAGCGTCCGGATGACGACCGGTTTGTCATACATTTGCTGCAGTACGTTTGTATACACCGTAAATTGTTCTTCTTCGGTCGGAAAACGCGACGATTCCATAAACAAATATTCACTGCGGAACAGGCCGATTCCGTCGCTACCATTTTCCAATGCGCGTTCGACGTCATTGATATGGTTGATGTTTGCGTGTAAATCGACCATTCGATGGTCGACCGTTTTCGTCATGATGTTTTTGAATGAAGTCAGTTGTTTGCTTGACGCATGTAAAAGTTTTTTCCGTTTTTTATATGTTTCAATCGTTTTGGCGCACGGATTGACGATGACGATGCCGTTGATGCCGTCGATGATCAAATAATCACCGTGTTTGATTTTTTCAGTGGCGCCTTTTGCGCCGACGATCGCGGATATTTCCATCGAACGTGCGATGATGGCGGCATGTGAAGTTTTTCCGCCGTTTTCCGTAACGAATCCTTGCACGTAATCTTTGTCGATTTGCACCGTCTCGGACGGTTTCAAATCCGGTGCAACGATGATCGTTTCTTGTTGGATCAAGCTGATGTTCGGCAGCGATTTGCCGAGCAGATGCGCCAAAATCCGGTCGACGACGTCTTGGATGTCGCTTATCCGTTCCCGGATGTACAAATTGTTCAGTTGTTTGAACGTCGATATGAGCAATTCCGTCACTTTGACAAGTGCGCTTTCGACATTTACCCGCTCTTTGGCGACGATTTCTTCGATCGTCCCCATGTAATACGGGTCATCGAGCATGAGCAAATGCGAGTCGAAAATCGATGCGTGTTCTTCGCCTTGTTTTTTGGCGACTTGTTGACGAATGAGTTTTATTTCTTCCCTTGCTTTCCGAACGGCTTGTTGTAAACGATTCATCTCTTCTTCGACGCGAGTGATCGTCCGTTGTTCAAACGACAAATCCGGAATCGATAGTTTATAAGCGTGTCCGAACGCAATTCCTTTGGAAGCAACCGTCCCACGTAATGAAGCCAACTTGGATCTTCCTTTCGTTAAGCGAATCGTTCAACCGAAGCCGTCAATAAGCAATTTCCCGGGAAATAAAAAATGTCATGGTTATCTTTATCTTACCATTTATCAAGAAAAAGTGGGTAAAGATGCACTCATATTTTCGAGAAACAGAACATATGATATGTTGAACGGAACGTTCGTGAAAGGGATGATGCCGTGAAAATCATCGACACACATTGCGATGTTCTCTACAAAATGCAGCTGGCAAAACGAAAAAGGAATAAAATCCTCGATTTTAATACGTCCGTCGCGTTGGAAGCGAATTTGCAACGTCTGAAAAAAGGTGGTATTTACATACAATTTTTTGCGCTTTTTTTGCCGCCGAACGTTCCCGATGATGCAAAATGGGAATGGGCGCTCGAACAAATTGATCTTTTCAAAACGGAAATCGTGCAAAAACATCCGGAAATCAAACGATTACGACGGTGGTCGGATGCAGCAAACTTAAAAGAAGGCGAAATCGGAGCCGTTTTGTCTTTGGAAGGGGCGGAAGCGATCGGGAAAGATTTGGACAAACTGTACAAACTGCATCAAGAAGGGGTTTTATCCGTCGGTTTGACGTGGAACAAAGCAAACGCCTGTGCCGATGGGGCGGCCGAGGAGATACACGGCGGACTGACGGACTTCGGCCGGGAAGTGGTCCGCTTTAACAACGAACATCGCATATTGACGGATGTATCGCATCTTTCCGACACGAGTTTTTGGGATGTTTTGGAGGAAGCGGCATACGTCTTTGCCAGCCACTCCAACGCCCGGTCGATTTGCGATCATCCGCGAAATTTGTTCGATTTGCAAATAAGCGCTTTGCTTGAAAAAGGTGGGCACATCCACGTCACGTTTTATCCGCCTTTTATCAACCAAACATATGAAGTGGAAAAAACGACGATCCATCATTTGATCGAACATGTCAAACACATTTGTGATCTCGGTGGAAAGGAACAAATCGGCTTCGGCTCGGACTTTGACGGGATCGATTTATATATCGAAGAATTGTGCAATGCAAGCTATTATCCCAATTTGATCAATGAATTGTATCATCACTTTTCAAGGGAAGAAGTGGAAAATTTTTGCCATCGTAATTTCCTGCGGTTTATGAAACGAATGGAGGGGGAGGAGCATGAAACCGGTCATAGGGCTCACTCCATCGATCGATCATGAAGAAGAACATTTCATGTTACATGTTGCCCATGTGCGTGCCATTGAAGCGGCTGGAGCCATCCCGCTCCTATTGCCGTACACGAAAGACGAGGCGTTAATTTTACAAATGGCCGATCGAATCGACGGGCTATATTTGACTGGCGGGCATGACATCGATCCTCATTTTTTCAATGAAGAACCGCATGCCAGTTTGGGGCGGATCCATCCGCTTCGCGACCAGTTCGAAATTGAACTCGTTCACCGGATGATCGAAAAGAACAAACCGATTTTAGGAGTTTGCCGCGGTTCGCAAGTGATCAATGTGGCGTTGGGCGGCTCGATGTACCAAGATTTAGCGGCGCAGAAAGACTCCAACTTGATCCAGCATAAACAAAAGCGGCCGCTCCGCTACCATTCACATTTCGTTTACGTTGAAAAAAACAGTCTGCTATATGAAATAACGAAGGAAGAAAAATTGAAAGTCAACAGCAACCATCACCAAGCAAACCGCATTCTCGGCGACGGATTGATTGCTAGTGCTGCCAGCGGCGATGGTGTGATTGAAGCGATCGAACGGACGATCGGACCGTTTGTGTTGGGCGTGCAATGGCATCCGGAACAGATGTTAAAAGAAGGTGACGAACCGTCAAGGAAAATTTATGAACGGTTCGTAAAAGAAGCGCTCAACGCTTCGACCGCCTGACAAGGTCAGGCGGTTTTTTTCAGGAAATTTTTATTTGATTCTTTCGGTTTTCTGCTTTATAAATGAAATTACGAGTAGTAATCTGCCGATAATTGCGATAAGATTAGTATAAAAAAGGAATGGTTCGCTTTGGTGGTTATTCTGTTAGCAGTCTTCATCGGTTTCTTGGCTGCCTTTGTCGGCAGTCTCGTCGGTTTGGGCGGGGGGATCGTCTTTGTACCGACGATGCTTTTCTTGCATGAATACGTGCCTGTATTTTCATGGGCGACGCCGCAAACGATCGTCGGGATTTCGCTTGTGACGATGATTTTTACCGGCATGTCGTCGACGTTGGCGTATTTGAAAATGAAACGGGTTGATGTCAAAACGGGGCTGATTTTTTTGATCGGCAGCATCCCTGGCAGCATTTTTGGTTCATGGTTGAACACGAAGTTCAACGTCGAACAATTTTCGTTGTATTTTGGCCTTTTGATGGTCGTCATCTTCTTTCTCATGATGATCGACCGGAACAAATTAAAAAGGAACAAAGATATAAAAGTGACGAAACAGACGCGAACGTTTGAAGTGGATGGCGAGGTCCACCACTACAACGTCCCGTTCATACCGGCGTTCCTCTTGGCAATGATTGTCGGAATGTTGTCAGGATTGTTCGGCATCGGCGGTGGTACAATAAGTGTACCGGCGATGATCTTGCTGTTCGGCATCCCCGTCCAAGTGGCGATCGGCACGTCGATGTTCATCATTTTCTTTATCAGCATCGTCAGCGCTTCGACGCATATCGCTTTAGGGCATATCGCCTGGGCATATGTCGCCTTTTTTGTCATCGGATCTTACATCGGCGGAACAGTCGGCGCGAAAACGAGCGCCCGTTTCAAAGGGAAAACGCTCGAATGGTTTTTGCGCATCGTCATTTTGATTGCGGCGATCCGGTTGATGTTTGAGAGCATCTCGTAAGGGAGTTTTACCATGTTGGAAAAGATCCATTTTTATTATACGAACGACTTGCACAGTCAATTTGATCGCTGGTCCCGTGTCGCGACATTCATGAAAATGAAACGTCTTGAAAGCGAAGAACGCGGCGAGACGAGTTGGGTCGTCGATATCGGCGACCACATCGATCGTGTGCATCCGATTTCTGAAGCGACGATGGGAAAGGGCAACGTTGAATTGATGAATCTTCTCGGCTACGATTTTGCCACAATCGGCAACAACGAAGGGCTCACGCTCGCCTACAACGATCTGTATCATTTATATGATGACGCGGAGTTTTCCGTCATCTGCTCCAATTTGGAAAGTTTAAAAGCGGATAATCCGCGCTGGTTGAACCGTCATCAAATCGTCACATCGAAACACGGCGTCCGCGTCGGGATCATCGGTTTAACGGCGCAATTCAACACGTATTACAATTTGTTGGGCTGGCACCTTCATCCGACGTTTGATACGATCGAAAAACAACTTGCCCAAATAAGGGAAAAGACGGACGTCATCGTATTGCTTTCCCATTTGGGAATCCACGAAGATCAGCGGATTGCGGAACATTTTCCCGAAATCGACGTCATCATCGGCGGTCATACGCATCATTTGATCCGCAAAGGGGAAATTGTCAGAAACACGCTCATCACCGCTGCCGGGAAACATTGCGAATACGTCGGTGAAGTGACGATCACCTATGACCATGCGGCAAAAAAAGTCGTCGCGAAAGAGGCGTACACGACGGAAATTGAAGGGCTGCACCGTGATTTGCGGACGGAACAACGGGTCAATGAATTGACGGAACAGGCGGATTTCATCTTATCGAAACGGATCATCGAAGTGGACGAACCGATCAAAGTGAATTGGTTCAAAGAGACGGACATTATGAGACGGTTCACCGAACAACTCCGCAGATGGACGAATGCCGAAATCGCTTTTTTGAATGCGGGATTGTTGTTGGACGAATTTCCGCCTGGGGAAATAACGTATCGCGACGTGCACCGCAATTGCCCGCATCCAATCAATCCTGTCGTCGTCAATTTGTTGGGGAAAGAAGTGAAAGAAGTCGTTGAAATTTCCCTTTCCAAACCATTCATGGAATTGAAGTTAAAAGGGTTCGGTTTCCGCGGCGAAATTTTGGGTAGGATGGTATTCAGCGGTTTGGATGTACACACGACGTATTTGCCAGACGGAACAGAAATCATCGAATCGATCCTCCATCAGAACCGCAAATTGGAGGACGACAGGACTTACCGCGTCGTCACGGCGGACACGTTTGCGTTTGGAAGGCTTTTGCCGCCGATTGCTTTGGCGAAAGAGAAAGAATTGTATTTGCCGGAATTTTTGAGGGAAATACTCGTTTATACGTTGATTCAATACGGACGCTCGAAAGAAAATTTGTAGCACAATCGCCTTTCTATCATAAAGTATAAGTAGCGATAGAAAGGGTGAAAGCATGATTACGATTAACTCACTCGACATCGGCGGCATCATTTTCACCGGCATCCATCTCGAATTGCCGCAAGCGAATATCTTCATCATCATGAACGAAACAGGCTACATTATCAGCGCGACATTTGCCATTGAATTTTCCAACGAATACGGTTTTGAAAGGAAGGAGATCGCTGCGGTCATGCCTCAAGTAAAAAAAATCGACGATCTGCTTCATGCGCCGATCGAAAAAGTGACGGAGGAAGCAAAACGCGTCGGCTGGTTCATCGGCATGAAAGGGAAAGATGCATTATTAAAAATTGCATAGAAGTTCGGGCAGTATCGAAACAACAACTTAAACTTCTAACCTCTTTAAAACAAGCATATGGTTGTTTTAAGGGGGTATTTTTGTGCGCCGACAACCCGTTTTCCGAAGGAGAGCACCGCTTTCTAGAAGCCAACTATTGATGCTGACGTTCCTTTTTTTTATCGTTATCATCATTTTTAGCATATGGCTGATCGACCGCAGAATCCGCCCGGTGCTCATGGATATAGCGGAACTGAAGACGATCGAATTTGCGACGCGGACGATCAATACAGCCGTCAAAACGACGGAGAATATGAATTTTGATGATCTGGTTTACATCGAATATGACAACAACGGCAACGTGTCCACCCTCGGTTGGAATTCGGAAGCGGTGAACTGGGCTTTGCGCACCGCCACTGAACGGGCCGAATATTACTTGTACGGATTAAACCGCGAGGATAAATTGTTCATTGACCATCCGGACGTGGAGCCGATTGAATTTGACGATACGGTGGAAGATTTGGCGGCAAGGGATCCCACCGTCGTCGAAGTCCCGTTGGGGCATGCGACGGGGATTACGCTTTTGGCAAATTTAGGGCCGAAAATTCCGGTTCATTTTGAAATCGTCGGAAGCATCCAATCCGATGTGATGCACGAGATAAAAGAATTTGGTGTAAACGCCGCGCTTGTGGAAATATACATACCGTTTACAGTAAATATGCAAATCATCGTGCCGTTTGCCACGTCGACAAGGGAAGTGAGCACGAGAGTGTTCATCGATTCGCGCGTCATCATGGGCGAAGTGCCGGAGTTTTACAATGCGGGCGGCTCGACGGGAACTTCCATTTCGATTCCGAAAAACCGAGAACAAAAAGATCAACACAATTAGCGCTTCGTTGTGGCGGAAACGAATTCCGCAATATGCGGACAAAGAGGGGGCAAACCGGTAGATCGGTTTTGCCCCTGCCGTTTTCACCTCACCGTTTTTGCTTTGCCATCCGTTCCCATTTCAGCAAATAAGGGTACGGGTCAAACGACCATTCATTCCGTCCGTTGTCTTTGTACATGCCGTAATGCAAATGCGGTGGAAATTTGCCGGCGGTTCCAGGTGGACCGTAACCGCTTGAGCCGACGGAGCCTAGTATGTCACCGGGCTTGACGACATCACCGATTTCGATTCCTTCTGCAAATCCGTTCAAATGAGCGTAATAGTGGTATATATTATGTATATCGCGAATCCCGATGCGCCAACCGCCGTAAACGTTCCACCCTTTCAGCTCCACGACCCCGTACGTTGTCGCTTTGACGGGTGTTCCGTAACCGGCGAAAATGTCCGTCCCTTCATGGATGCGCCTTCCGCCGAACCCTCTCCGGTCCCCCCACGTGCTGCGATAACTGTAGTTATAGCGTATATCTACCGGAAAATCACGGTCCAACAACACATTCGTCTGAAAGTGTTGGTACACTTTTGCGATGTTCATGACGGTCTTTACCGATAAATCCCTTTGGTAGTAATTCCATAAGCTTATTTTTATATCGTCGATTGAAGGTCCGTTTTCCAATAAAAACAGACTGGCAGTATAAAGGACATCTTCTGGATCGTCCATGTCCGCTTTATTGTCCCCGTTCCCGTCTTTTCCGATGCCGTGGAAAAACGCGATCGTCCTTTCATCCGTATCATGCGTCATGTTTCCGGGGCCGTACCACATTTCATCGGGAAACTTGATCGCAATCAATTGGTCATCGCCATTTTCTTGGGTGTTCCGTTCATATTGATCGAAAGCTGCGATATAATACCATGGTAGATGGGTGATCGCTTCCATTTTTTTATATAAAGCAAGCCTTTTTTGCAAAATCGTTTCTTCTTGTTCAGCTTGCGCATACGTTTGTTGCGCGAGTGAAATGGAAAATATGACGAAGAACATTGTCGCTATAATAAAGCGTTTCGTCGGCTGCAACGTATGTTCATCCTTTCATCCTGGAAGAAATAAATATTTCATGATTAACTTTATTATGGGAAGACAAACTTTTTATCATGCGTGAAAACAGTTTGTAAAAATGGTAAACTATAGTTGAATGATTGAGGTGATCGTTCATGGTTGTCATAAATGGAAAAAAATATAAATTGATCGAAAATGTGAAGGACGCGTTCAAAGAAGACGTCGTTGTGGAGCGGTACGCCGAAGTGCTTGGCAAATACGATTTCATCGTCGGCGATTGGGGGTACAACCAATTGCGGATGAAAGGCTTTTACCATAAAGACCACGCCAAGGCTTCATACGATACGAGAATCGACATGCTTGAGGATTATTTGTATGAGTATTGCAATTTCGGCTGCCCTTATTTCGTATTGCAAAAAATCGATTGATTAACAATGCATTTTTCATGATCATCACCAAAATTCGAAAACAAAATAACAGGTGGCGGTTACCGCCGCCTGTTATTTTGTGGCCAGTTTATCATTTGTCGTGCAATGGATGGGCGTCAGGGTATTGTCTCGGCAAGTCGTCATGCTGGTCTTTGTCCGGGTAGACGTACGCGCTCGCACGCCGTTGCCCCGGTTTCCACGGAGTTGATTTCCCGCTTACTTTTTTATCTTTGTTGATCGGGGAGCCAAAAGGTCCTTCGGGGAATTCTTCAGGTATGATTTCCAAATCGTATTGGTCGCTTGGCGCCATACGTTCTCGATAATGTTTTTGTTTATCCAATACATTCACCCTCTCACGTATAGGTTGCACCGATTTTTCAAAATTATCAGTGAAAGGGTCATTTTTTTGTGCAACGGTGAAATGGAGCGGGCGGGACGAATGTTAATCGTAAATCGTGCTCCGTCGATATCCTCCGAAATGTTTCTCGATTTTTTCGCCAATCGCAAACAGGGCCTGCTCGTTGCCGTTTGTCGAAATGAGCTGGATCGCATAAGGTAGCCGATTGCGGTCAACACCTACCGGAACCGTCAAAGAAGGCAATCCCCAAACGTTGGCATACGTGATGTACGGCAAATATTTTAGGAACGTCTTCTTCAATGAGAAAATTTCTTTGAACAAATCGCCGTGTTTCAATGCTGTACGGTGGTAAACCGGCAAGATGAGAATGCGGTTTTTGAAATGGCTCTCCAAAATGCGGTCTCCGCGCTTGATGATTGCTTCTATTTCACGGACACGTTTTATAGTTGGCTTGAACAAATTGGCGCCGATGAGGGCCCAAGTCAAATATTCGTGGGTATCCGTTTTTTGCGTCAACTTTTCTTTCGAATATTCTTTGTACAAATTGACACGGTCTTTGTTGAATGCAAGTTCTTTAATTTCTTTTGCACCGTCGATCGACATGATTTCTTGCCACAACAATGTGCTGTCGTTGAAATATGGCGGGATCGCCCAATCGGTTTCGTAATCTTCAGACAAAAACGTATAGATTTCTTCCAGCTTTTCACCGATTTCGTTTGACAGCGGATAGCCGTTGTCGTTCGGCAAAATATCGATCTGCATTTTTTCGTATAATCGCTTTGTTTGCTTATGTTTGGCCACGATTTCGTAAACTTGCTTTACATCTTGCACCGATTTTCCGATCGGACCGATGCTCGACATCCGTTGTTGCAACGGGTGTGAAAAGTCTGGGAAATGGCCTTCGGTCGACACTTGGAATTTACCCGGCTTAAAACCGACGACCCCGTTAAAATGGCTTGGGAAGCGGATCGATCCGCCGATATCGGAACTCATCCCGACCGGGGAACCGCCCACGGCGATGAGCGCTGCTTCGCCGCCGCTCGATCCGCCGGCTGTCCGTTTCGGATCCCAGGCGTTGTTCGTCCGTCCGTACAATTTATTATCGGTCTCTTGGCAAAAGCATAATGAAGGGGTGTTCGTTTTCGCGATGATGATAGCGCCTGCCCGTTTGAGGCGCTTGACAACTTCCGCGTCTTCGGTCATAATGAGGTCTTTGCGATGAACGATGCCTCCGGTGGTTTTCATCCCTTTCACGTGGAAGGATTCTTTGATGCTGATCGGGACGCCATAGAGAGGCTGTTGGTCAAAATCGATTCCGTCGATGTTGCGGTCTTTTTCTTTTGCTTCTTCGATTGCCGCCTCGAAACGGTCTTCCACTACCGCGTTGAGTGCGCCGTTGACCCGTTTTACATGTTCAATGAGCGTACGGGTGATTTCTTCGCTGGTCAGTTCTTTGTTACGGATTTTACCGGCAATGGTTACAGCATCCAGTTCCAGCAATCGTTGATCAATTATGTAAGTCGGCTTCGCCATATCGTTCATCCCCCTCAAAATCGTTATAATTAAATTATAGCATGCGGTGATGAAATATTTTACCAATACGTTTAAATGTATACGTTTTGCAATCGTTTTTTCATTTGTTTTTAATAATTTTGGCATCGATTTCCGCACTTCATTTCGATGCAAACTAAAATAAAAATTGCGTGAAAATAACGTTTTCAACGCAATTTTTAAACAATAATGATAAAATATTGAGCAATTTTCGACAATACTGTGAATATTGTTAAATTTGACATTTAGAACCATCATATTATAAATTAATGTGATATCATAAAATTAGGAGGAGAATAAAGTGTATTTTGTCAATCGCAGTGATATTAATAAGCGTTTAGATTACATTGATACACTTTTCCAATATATAGAGGAACAAAAAACGTTCGGATCTTCACTTGAAAAATTGGCTCTTGAACGGATGGCGCATGTCATGATCGAAGCGATCATCGACGTCGGCAACATGATGATCGATGGATTCATTATGCGTGATCCGGGCAGTTATCATGATATCATCGACATTTTAATCGACGAAAACGTATTGCCAAAAGACCATGAAAAAAGTTACAAAGCGTTGATCGATTTAAGACGGATGCTCGTACAAACATATTTGCAAGTCGACCATGCCGAAATCGAGAAAGTGCTGAATTCCCATAAAGAAGTTTTAAAACAGTTTAGTCTCCATATACGTACATATTTGGACAATGAGTTAGGAGTTGCGCATGCATTTTCTAACGAATGACAGAAGGTGGGAGAACATTGGACGAAAAAAAGATGACGACGAAAGAGAAGATTTTATACATCTTGAAAAAAGACGGCGAAATTTCGATGAAGGAATTGGCGGAACACTTTTCGATCAGTGACATTGCCATCCGAAAACACGTCCAATCCCTCATTTGGGATGGATTTATCCAAAAGCGTAAAGTGAGACAAGAAATCGGCCGTCCATATCACGTCTATTCTTTGACGAAAAAAGGGCATAGCACGTTTCCGAACCAATACGAGGAATTGCCGGTCAAATTGCTGCAAGATCTCGAAGCTTTGGAAGGGAAACAGATGGTCGACGATTTGTTGCAGTATCGCCGTGAACGGATTCAAAATGAAATCGACAAAGAGTTGCCGGACGATTTTGATGCACGGATCGAAAAAATGATCCGGCTTCAAAAAGAAAGAGGATACATGATCGACTATCAGAAATTGGATAACGGCGATTACCACATCAAAATTTTCAATTGTCCGATTTACAACATCGCTTCCGCATACCACGAAGTCTGCGAAAATGAAGAGATCATGTATAAACAGCTTTTCCCTGATAGCGACGTCACGGTGACGAGCTATTTGACAAAAGGGGCGAAGTATTGCTCTTGGACGATTTCCAAAGAAAGAAGCAAGCTGAAAGTGGGAACGGGAACATAGACTGAAGCTGTCACTCAGTCTATGTTTTTTTATTTCGTCGACTTGCTGCACGCATGCCATCAGAAATTATTCATCTTTCGCTTTTTCTTTAAAATACGTCAATTTGTCGGAAATGTCGACTTCAGGTATGTCACCGGCGAACGAGTGGGCGAGTCGGCTTGATGCCGCTGCGGCGATGGCGCCGACGATGTCGTCCAAAAATGTGTTGACGACGCCGTTTTTTTGTTCGTTTAATTTCTTTAAAATGCCCGGCTTTTGTTTATCGATGAAACCATAGCTTGTCAACCCGATGGAGCCGTAGACGTTTACGATGGAAAGCGCGACGATCTCATCGACGCCATACATCGTTTCATCATCATGAATGATGTCTTGCAACGGGTATTCGAGTTTGTTTTGTTCGGCCAACATATCCAATTGGATGCCGGTCAAGATGGCGTGTTGCACCTCACGTTTTGCCAAGACGCGATTCACGTTGAAGATGCAATCTTCCATCGTGAGATTTTCGTAATATTTCGATTGCAGATAATAGACGAGTTCGGCAATATCTTCAATCTCGACACCGCGTTTTTTGAGCCAATTCCGCGCGGTTTGTTCGAGGACGCTTAGCTTTTCCACCATAAAAAACACTCGCTTTCCCAGAAATGATTCATAAAAACATATTTATAGTGTAACATGTAATTAGGCAAGTTAAAACAAATATTGAAAAGGGGGCATGTTTTTTTGCAGAAACCGACGATCTATATCACTCGAAAAATTCCGGAACATTTGTTGGATCCTTATCGTGAGCGCTTCCATTTCCGCATGTATCATGAAGAAAGAAAGCCTATACCTAAAGATATGTTGTACGAAGAAGTTTTAGAAGCGGATGGCCTGCTTTGTCTTTTGACGGAACAAATTGATGAACCATTTTTGCGTCATGCGAAACATTTGAAAATCATCGCCAATATGGCGGTCGGCTACGACAATATCGATGTTGCTGCCGCCGAAAAATACGGTATCGTCGTGACGAACACCCCGGACGTGTTGACGGAGACGACCGCCGATTTGACGTTTGCCTTATTGATGGCGACAGCAAGAAGGCTAGTGCAATCATCAAATCTCATTTATCAAAATGGTTGGAAAGAATGGTCGCCATTCGATATGGTCGGCACCGACGTTTACGGCAAAACGATCGGCATCGTCGGCATGGGAAGAATCGGCACGGCGGTCGCCAGACGGGCAAAAGGCTTTGATATGGACATTTTATATCATAACCGGAGCCGCAATCAAGAAGTCGAAGAGGTGCTCGGGGCCGAATATTGTTCGTTCGAGGAATTGTTGGAACGCGCCGATTTTGTCGTCTCGTTGTTGCCACTTACGGAAAAGACGGCGAAAAAATTCAATAAGGAAGCGTTCGAGCGCATGAAAGAAACAGCCATTTTCATCAACGTTTCTCGCGGCGGCGTCGTGGATGAGGACGCGTTGTACGAAGCATTGAAAGAGGGGAAAATAAAAGCGGCGGGCTTGGATGTGTTCGCGAAAGAACCGATCGATTCGTCGCATCCATTCACGAAACTGGACAACGTCTTATTGACACCGCATATCGGCTCATCGACGAAAGAGACGCGGGAAAAGATGCTCACGCTCTGTTTGGACAATCTTGACAATTATTTTTACGGGGACGGTGCATTGACGCCGGTAACCAAAAACAAAAAATAATCGGATGCCAATTTTGGCTTCCGATTATTTTAATTTTCACCGCGATTAAAATACTTGTTCGATGCCTTTTACACCAGGAACTTCCGTTGTCAACGCGCGTTCGATGCCAGCCTTTAACGTGATCATCGAGCTCGGGCAGTTGCCGCAAGCCCCCATTAAGCGGATTTGAACGATGCCATCTTCATCCACATCGACCAATTCAACGTCTCCACCGTCGCGAAGCAAAAAAGGGCGCAATTTATTAATGACTTCTTGCACTTGTTCTTTCATGAAAACTCATCTCCCTTGAAAATAGTTTCCCATATATATAAAACGAGCATAAACATGGTATAATGGACAATAAACGAACGTATCCGTTCATATACCGTTATTTTATACACAATTTTAAACTTTGTAAATGAAACGGCTTGTAGTCAGTTGCATGACTGCGTCGTTTTTATTATAACAAATTTTTCTCAATTCGTTAATTGAGGATGATTCTCAAAAAGGAGGGGAAATGTTGGCAAAATACCATATCACGGTATACGGCCGCGACCAAATTTGCGCCAGCTGCGTCGGCGCCCCCGGTTCCAAGGAAACGTACGAATGGCTGAAAGCTTTGTTGAAACGCCGGTACAATGAAGCCGATTTTTCATACGAATACGTCGATATGGACGAAGAACCGACGAGCGAAACACACCGTCAAATGATTGATAAAATGGAAGAGGAGGACATGTTTTATCCGCTCGTATTATTGAACGGCAAAATCATCGCCGAAGGCATTCCGAATCCGAAGGAAATATTCAAGGCGATCGAATCGCTGGCTTGAATTTGTTCAGCTTGGCGCCGTTATTGTCATGATGAGATGTCGAAGCGAAGTATGTTATACTATAAATACGGTCGTGTCATCTTTTTGTGCAAGGAGGGATTGATTCATGATCATCATTACGGACCAAGCTCGCAATAAAATTAAAGAAATGTTGAAAGAAGAACCTGAAAATACGCGTCTTCGCTTTGGCGTAAAAGGCGGAGGCTGCAGCGGATTGACGTATTCATTGGGCTTTGACGAAGAAGTGGACAGCGAGATGGATATCACGGCGGTAATCAACGAAATTCCTGTCGTTATCAATAAAAATGATTTGCCGATCATCGAAAACAGTGAAATTGATTTCAAACAAAATATGATGGGCGGAGGTTTCAGCATCAAAAACCCGAACGCGATCTTCTCATGCGGATGCGGTGCCTCCTTCCGCACGAAAGAATTTGTCGGAAATCCGACGAAGTGTTAAATGAAAAAACGCCCCCGGCGCTTGCTTTCCTATTCGCCGGGGGCGTTAATTTTTTGGTTCGGTTTTAAAACATACTCGTCGAGTGGCGCGGTTGAACGCGCGCTTTCGGATCGAGATATTGCATGGCGTTGTTTACCGCGGTCGGCGCTTCGCCAAAACCGGTGGCGATGAGCTTCACTTTGCCTGCATACGTGTTGACATCGCCGACTGCGTAAATGCCAGGTATGTTCGTTTCCATTTTCGAGTTGACGACGATGCTGTTTTTTTCGATCTCCAATCCCCAATTGGCAATCGGACCAAGTTTCGAAATGAATCCGTAGTTGCAAATGACTGCATCTACATCGATCCGTTTCATGTTTTCCCCGCGCGTCTCTTGCAAAATGAGCGTGCGGATGCGGTCGTCGCCTTCGATATCTGTCGGAACGTAAGGTGTGACGATTTCGACCGACGATTCTTTCAAGCGTTGGATCGAATGTTCATGCGCCCTGAACTCGTTGCGCCGGTGGATCAACGTGACTTTTTTCGCAATCGGTTCAAGCATCAACGCCCAGTCGACAGCAGAGTCGCCGCCGCCGAGAATCGCAACATGCTGGCCGGCGAATTGCTGCATATTTTTCACGAAATAATGGAGATTCGTCTTTTCGTATTTCTCGCTTCCTTCAATATCCAATTTGCGAGGTTCAAATGCACCGTTTCCGGCGGTAATGATAATCACTCTCGAAAAGTGCTCATCGCCGGTTGAAGTCGTCAATTTGAA
>JAAYTF010000055.1 GCA_012518125.1 Bacilli bacterium
GCAGTGGATCCATAAGGGGACGATCGTGGAAGTGGCGGATGTCGACGGAACGAAGATTTTAGTAAAAAAAGCTGTCGATAAATGGCATAAAAGAAAATAATCATTTATAATAAAAAACGATGCATTTTAGCAACAATAATGACAAATAAAAATTTCGTGAACACCACGAAGAGATAGGAATGATGAGGGACAGATGGAATCGATTGATGTGCAAGCGCTCATTTTTGAGTTCATCGGCGGCTTGGCCATCTTTTTGCTCGGTATCAAAAATTTAGGTGACGGACTTCAAAAAGCAGCTGGCGACCGACTGCGCGAAATTTTGGAACGGTTTACGAGCAACCCCATCATGGGTGTATTTGCCGGTATGATCACGACGGCGCTCATCCAAAGCAGTTCGGGTACGACGGTGCTCACCGTGGCGCTCGTCAATGCCGGCTTTATGACGTTGAGACAAGCAATCGGCGTCATCATGGGCGCCAATATCGGTACGACAGTCACTTCGTTTATCATCGGTTTTAACATTAGCGACTACGGGTTGCCGATCTTGGCACTTGGGGCATTGATGTTATTTTTCTTTAAAAACCAACGGCTCGTCGTCATCGGCCAATCATTGTTCGGATTCGGCTCTTTGTTTTTCGGCCTGAAATTGATGAGCGGCGCGATGTCTCCGCTTCGAGATGTGCAATTTTTCCATGAGTTGACCGTCAGCATGAGCAACAACCCGATTTTGGGAGTCATCATCGGCACCATCTTTACGATGATTGTTCAAAGTTCATCAGCGACCGTCGGTATTTTGCAAGGCTTGCACGCCGAAGGGGCCATCAGCTTGCAAGCGGCAATCCCTGTGTTATTCGGAGATAACATCGGAACAACGATCACTGCGATCATCGCATCGTTGGGCCTTTCCGTTGCGGCAAAGCGTGCAGCTTTGACACATACGATGTTTAACGTACTAGGAACTGTCATCTTCTTGGCAATCTTGCCGTTGTTTTTAACCTATTTAGAATATATACAAGCACTCATGAATCTCGATCCGAAAATGACCATTGCATTTGCACACGGTTCATTCAACGCAGCGAATACGATCGTTCAGCTCCCATTCGTGGGCGTGCTCGCTTGGCTCGTGACGAAATTGGTTCCTGGTGAAGATGAAATCATCGAATATAAACCGATCCATTTGGATCCTTTGTTCATCGAGCGTTCACCTACCGTTGCGATTTCACAAGCAAAAGCGGAAATCGTCCGCATGGGCGAATACAGTGTCCGCGGCTTGGAGGAGACGTGTCAATTTTTAATGACAAATGACCGCAAACACGCTGAAAAGGCGAGACAAATCGAAGGGGCGCTGAACAATCTCGACCGCGAAATCACGAATTATTTGGTCAGTTTAGCGGGACGCTCGTTGACGGAACAAGACAGCAAACAACATACATCATTGATGGACAGCGTAAGGGACATCGAACGAATCGGGGACCATTTTGAGAACATTATAGAATTGATCGAATTCAAAATTACGAACAAAATCGAACTTTCGGACCAGGCGCATGAAGATGTCCAAGAAATGTTCGATTTGACGATATCCACGGTGAAACAAGCGATCGAATCACTGCAAGAAATGAACCGCGAAAAAGCGCTGGAAGTCTTGCAACGGGAAGAACAAATCGACAAAATGGAGCGTAAATTCCGCAGGGATCATATTATGCGGATGAACGAAGGGACATGCAACGGCTCTGCCGGCGTCGTATTTGTCGACATCATCAGCAATTTGGAACGGATCGGCGACCATGCGGTAAACATCAGCGAAGAGGTATTGGAGAACTTCAACTAATATTTCATTGGCATTTATTGCGCCTTCGATGCTATAATATAAGTGGATTCGGAGCGATATCGGTGTCTTCGCCTTTATCGCTCTTTCCTTGGTTTCCACGTTCATGTTTGATTCCGAAACATCGCTCAATTGGTCGCCTTAATATAAGTTTATTTAATGAAAACAACGGTTCTTCCGTCCGTTTCATCCGATACTAAAAGGTATTGACATTATCCGAAAAACATGATAAATTGATACTTGTGCTCGCTCTAATGTCATTCAATTCTTGACATCTTTCAGCTTTATTTTCATCAATCAACTTTCAAAAAAGTGAATAACCAATCGAACGATTCCACAGTAGCTCAGTGGTAGAGCGCTCGGCTGTTAACCGAGTGGTCGCAGGTTCGAATCCTGCCTGTGGAGTTTTTCATGGCGGAGTAGCTCAGATGGCGAGAGCGTGCGGTTCATACCCGCAAGGTCGGGGGTTCGATTCCCTCCTCCGCTATTTGATCGGACCCTTAGCTCAGCTGGTTAGAGCAGACGGCTCATAACCGTCCGGTCGCAGGTTCGAATCCTGCAGGGTCCACCATGAATGGAGGAATACCCAAGTCCGGCTGAAGGGATCGGTTTCGAAAACCGACAGGGGTGTAACAGCCCGCGGGGGTTCAAATCCCTCTTCCTCCATTTTTCTTGTCCATATACATATCAATTGCACGTGAAAAAATTTTGATTATAATATTAAGTGAATGAGAAATTGTCAGGTAAGCCCAGTCGACATATTAATGAACGTCAGTGAATAACCGCGGGAGACGACTTGAGTACAAGGGGAAAAACATAAATAAAGTTAACCAATCTGTGGATAAATGATGCAAATAAACATATGGCTCGGTAGCTCAGTCGGTAGAGCAAAGGACTGA
>JAAYTF010000056.1 GCA_012518125.1 Bacilli bacterium
ATTCAACTACCTTATTTCGCTTTGAAAAGTTATGATTAAAGTAAGGATTTTTTCTTGAAAAATAAAACATTTGTAAAATATGAAAAAGTGAAAACATCGTTATGTTATAGTTGAAGTGACAGGAGGATAAAAGATGAAGGCGCGGCTGTTACTCGTCGAAGACGACCCGGAAATCGCAAGAGTCGTAAGGGATTTGTTCATTCAAGAAGGTTACCATGTCACATGGGCGACGTCCGGCCTTGAAGGTTGGGAAGATTTCCAAAATGAACGATACGACCTCGTCCTTGTCGACATTATGCTGCCGGAAATGGACGGTTTGACGTTGTGCAAAAATATCCGTTGGAACAGCGACGTCCCGCTCATCATCATCAGTGCGCGAAAAGAAGAGTTCGACAAAGTGGAAGGGTTAAACATCGGTGCGGATGACTACGTTGCAAAGCCTTTCAGTTTGAAAGAGTTAAAGGCCCGCGTCGAATCGCAATTGAGAAGGTGGCGGAGATACCAGGGGATTGCGGAGGACAAACAAAAATCGTCGTTTCAAGGGGGGTTGACGATTTATTGGGAGCAGCACCGTGTTGAAATTGACGGGCAAAAAGTGAATTTGACGGTGAAAGAATTTGAACTGTTGAAAGTGTTGGCGCAAAATCCGCAGCGGGTGTTTACGAAAGCGGAACTGTTTGAACACGTCTGGCAGCAAATCGACGATCAAGGTCTGCATACCGTGACCGTTCATGTTAAATCGTTGCGCGACAAATTGAAAGATCCGGTAAAAACCCCGAAATTCATCCAAACCGTTTGGGGCAAAGGATATCAGTTTATCGGTGAACCGTCATGAAAATTAAAACGTGGCTATTGTTGTCCTATTTCATCGTCATGGTTTTGCCCCTCATCGCCATTTATTTTTTGTTTGCATCCGTGACGGCCTTCAACAAGGAAAGGCAAGTCGATGAATATTTGAGCGTTTATGAAAAAATCCAAAAGATGATCCCGCTCCTCGACGAACCGGATTTGTACAGCGCTAATGGCGAACGCGGATTTTTATCCGAGCTCACCGATGAAAAAACGACCATTTCCTTATATAACAGCGACGGCCTGTTGCTCTATCATCCGGACGGGGATTTGTTCCAAACGGTTTCGCGTGATTTGCTGTTCAAAGATTTATACGATTTGAAGCAGGAGTTGCGCGCGTTCACATACAAACAGCCTGTGTTTGACGATGAACAATTTGTCGGTGTGTTCGAAATCGAAATCCGCCGTGACGAATTGATTGAAACAATTGTCAGCCGCGGTTGGGTGGTGACGTTTGCAATCATTTTCATTTTCTTGGGCATTTATTTGACGATGGCGTACATTTTGCATCTACGTTTGAACCGCCGGGTAAATCAGCTGATGGATGAAATGTCCGCCTTTGCCAGCGGCTATGTGGCGACGGAAACGGAAACGGGGAAAGATGAAATCGGCGAATTGAAACAACATTTTTACACGATGCGCAAACAAATTTTGGCGGCGCAGGAAGCGATCGAACTCGAACAACGTGCAAAAGAATATTTGATCGCGACGATTTCCCACGATTTGAAAACGCCGTTGACCTCGATCAAAGCGTATGCGGAGTCGCTCGACAACAACGGAGAGTTGACGGAGGAACAAAAAAGCCAATACCGGAAAGTGATCATCGAAAAAGCCGATTTCATCCAAAAAATGCTTGACGATTTGACGATGTACAGTTTGCTGCAGTCGAAAAATTACGAGTTGGAACTCGTGACGGTCGAAGGGGTAGAGTTTTTCGAGATGCTCATGTCCGGTTATGAACCGTTATGTGAGAAAAAAGGGATCTGTTTGACCGCATCCAGCGAAGTCGAAGGGGTGTATGAAGTCAATCCGCAGCAGCTCGTCCGCGTCGTCGACAATTTGGTGATGAACGCGATTAAACATACGGAACGTGGGCGTTCAATTTGGTTGAAGGCTTTCTCAAAAGATGAAGCGTTGCCTCCGTGGTTGTTCCCATTTGTGAAGGAACGGTATAAGTTCAATTTCAAACGGAACGCCTATGTCGTCGTTCAAAATGAAGGGGAAGGGATCGAAAAGCATCATTTGCAAAAAATTTTCGATCCGCTTTTCCAAGTCGACAGTGCCCGGACGAAAAAGGAATTAAGCGGAACCGGGCTAGGCCTTTCAATCACGAAGCAAATCATCGAAAAACATGGTGGGACGATAACCGGTTTCTCCGAGCTCGATGTGGGAACCTGTTTTGTTTGTTCCATCCCGAAAAAGGAGGGAAGCCGTTTTGAAACAGCTTAAACTTGTCGTTTTTCTTTTCGTCGTCGTTCCTCTTTTTTTCGGTTGCCGCTCCCTGAAATCATTTTCGCCGGAGCAAATCATTGAAAATGCGATCATGGCGGAAGTGCAAGGCGATGTGTCCTATTACGCGGAAATCGATATGAAAATCACTAGCAAGAATGAATCGCTGAATGAAGTGGCTACGATCAAAGAATGGCGCCGCAATGGCCTTGTCCGCAATGAATTGATATCCGACAAAGAAGGGGAAGTGATCATCACAGCGAATGAAAATGACATTCACATGTATTTTGTCGACAAGAAAAAAATCTTGAAAACGACGATGGAAGATGTAGGGCAGTACGTTTTAAGTCCGAAAGAACAATTTCATGAATTGCTCAATTTGTTGCGAAAAACCCACGACATTGAAACGGTGGGAAAAGCTACGATCGCCGATCGTCCGGCATTTCATTTGAAAGCGACTACCCGCGAGGGTCAAAACAGCATTTACGGCAACATCGATTTATGGATCGATGTAGAATATTGGCTCCCGCTGAAAATGATCATGAAAAGTGGCAGTTTGGAGCTTGTGATGGAATTTACGGAAATTGATTACGATACAACGTTTGATGATGCCTTGTTTGTTCTCGGTGAAGTTGAAGATGCTGAGATTGAGGTGATCAACAGTGCACCCGAAACGTTGGAGCTGACGTTGGAAGAAGTTCCGGAGCATTTCGGAAAACCGGTTTATGTACTCGAAGAAAACGATCGCTGGAAAATCAGCTCGATTCATTTAACGAAGGCGGATTCCATTCAGGAACATGATTTGCTCCAAATCGATTATACGTTTAATGGCGTTCCTTCATTGAGTTTATTAATTTCGCAATTTCAGGAATCAGACCCGACGGTGGACGTTTTTGACGATGTGACGAAAAAAGTGACAGTCCGCAATCAAGAAGGTTATCTCATCGACTCGGCGGAGATCGTCATGCTCAGTTGGCGCGAAAATGGATTGGAATATGCGGTGCAACTGATCAATCCAAAAATAGACATAAATGAATTGTTCAAACTTGCTGAATCGATGATGACGATTAAATAAAAGGAGTGTATGTGCATGCAAAACAATGAAAATTTTGTCCAAAATCAAGTTGAAAAAGATAATCCTGAGCTTTTAGGGATGATCATGAATCCGCGGGAACAGTTTGAACGAATTCGGGAAAATCCAAAAATCGTCGTCGCTTTGATCGTCGTGACCTTGCTTGCATTAATTGCGGCTCTTTTCTCTTTCAAAGGGATGGAACAAATTTTGGAAGCGGAATTGGGCGCTGTTAGTGAAGAGGAAATGATGATTTTGACGATTGTTGCGCAAATCAGCGCTGTCGTCACGGCTCTGTTCACACCGATCGTGACGGTATTGATCAGTTCAGCCATTTATATGTTGATTGCCAAAATCGCCCAAAAAGATGTCACATTTAAACAGTTGTTTTCCATGTTTTTCTATATCGCCTTCATCAACATTGGGTTGAGTGGATTCGTCAATGGATTCTTTTCGATGTTTGTGAAAAATGCCAACACGAAAGTTGCGCTTACGAGTTTAAATTCGATCATCGGCGCTGAGGGTGTAATGGGCGTGCTCCTTTCTTCCATCGAAGTGTTTTCGATCTGGGGAATCGTCCTTACGGCCATGGGCTTGCAAATCGTCGCCCAATTTTCCAAAGGTTTGGCGTGGGGGACAGTCATCGCGTTTTACATCATTTCCATCGGCATATTAATTGGGTTGACAATGATCAGCCAAACAGTGGGTGTATAAAGGATGTCGAAAAAATGGATCGTGGTCATCGTCGCTTCCATTATCATTCTTTTGATCGGCCTGAACATTTGGAAAAGCCAAATGGTAAAACCTGTTGTGGTTGAAACGGCGAAGTTAAAGCACGAAACGATGCAAGAGACGATCAAAGTGCCGGGGACGCTCGTGTTGGCGGAAGAACAAATCGTCCTCTATGAGTTGGATAAAGGGGAAATCGCCGAAATTTTCGTCAAAGAAAACGAATCAGTGAAAAAAGGCGAGCCGCTTTTGCGTTATGAAAACGAGCTGTTGGAACTTGAGAAAAAACAAAATGAAATGCAAATCAGATCGCTCGCTTTGGAAATCGAATCGTTGCGGAAAGAACGGAGAAAATTGGACGATGAGCTGAAAAAAGACGAAGGAAACGAATTGCTCAAACAAGAACGAGAACAAATTTTCCTTCAAGAACAATTGCGAAACATTGATTTGGAGCAAGCTTATTTGGAAAAAGAGCGGCTTGACAAACAAACGGAACGTTTAACCGTGACAGCCGAAGTCGATGGCGTCGTTTTGCAATTGAATGACGCAAAAGACCCGCCCGTGCGTACGGGTGAAGAGCCGCTCGTTCATGTCGCTTCGTTGGATGAGATGAAAGTGAAAGGCTCGGTCACTGAATATGAAGTGTTGAAAATTGAAAAAGACCAACCGGTCCGTTTGACGGCAGATACGGTACAAGACGAACAATGGAACGGGAAAGTGGAAAGTGTCGCGAACCGTCCTGATAGGACGAGCGAATTCGGTTTGAACGATGCGGCGGAAGCGGTGAAATATACGATATATGTCAAACCTGAAGAAAAGCTGCCGCTCAAACCGGGATTCAACGTGTTGATTGAGATCGTCACAAATGAAGCGGACGTTTTGACATTGCCGGCGAACGCCATCCAACAAGAAGATGAAGCGACGTTCGTCTACGTCGTCGAAGCGGGGAAAGTGAAACGGAAAGATGTGAAAATCGGCATGGTCGATGCGGAAAAAATGGAGATCACCGACGGATTGACGGATGAAGACGAAGTGATCGTCAATCCACCGGAAGATATCGCAGTCGGAATGGAAGTGACGGTGGAATGATCCGCTTGACGGATATTACAAAAAGCTACCCCGTCGCCGGTGAAGCGTTAATCGTTTTGGACCGCATCAACTTGCATGTGGAAAAAGGCGAATTCATCGCCATCATGGGTCCTTCCGGATCGGGGAAGTCGACGTTGATGAACATCATCGGTTGCCTCGACCAACCGACGAGCGGCACATACGAATTAAACGGCGAACTCATTTCGGAATATGACGATAAGCAGTTGGCAAAAATCCGCAACCAGTCGATTGGATTCGTCTTTCAACAATTCCACTTGTTGCCGCGGATGACCGCTTTGGAAAACGTGGAACTGCCGCTCATTTATGCGGGTGTAAAAAAAGCGGAACGGATGAGACGCGCCAAGGAAGCGTTGGCAAAAGTCGGCTTGAGCGATCGCATGGAACATTTGCCGAATGAACTTTCCGGGGGACAAAAACAACGGGTCGCTATTGCCCGGGCAATAGTGAACGAACCGGACATCATTTTGGCCGATGAACCGACCGGGGCGCTCGATTCCAAAACCGGAAAACAAATCATGGAACTGTTCACGTTGTTGAACGAGGAAGGGACAACGGTCATCGTCGTCACGCACGAAGCGGAAGTTGCCAGCTACGCCAAGCGGACGATATTCGTCCGTGATGGAAAAGTGACGTCTGCCGAACGTGTCGTCGACCAGGAATTGTTGGAAAAAATTGTGGAAAAAGAAACGTTCGATTCGTAGAGGATGAGAAACGTGAATGTTATGGAAAATATTAAAATGGCGATTTCTTCATTGCGCGCCCATAAAATGCGTTCATTGCTCACGATGCTCGGCATCATCATCGGCGTCGGTTCGGTCATCGCCGTCGTCGCCATCGGGCAAGGCGGGGAAGCGGTGTTGAAGTCGCAGTTTGCCGGCGAAGCAAATACTCTTTCGTTGTTTTATATGCCGACGGAAGAGGAATTGCAGGCGAATGACAGCCGCATCTACGAAGACCCTTTCACCCAAGAGGACATTGAACTGTTGATGACGATTCCGGAAGTGAAAAAAGTTGTCGCATCAAGCACGACATCGACGAATGTGCGCTTTCGGGAAGATCAAACCGACAGCGCCGTTGTTGGCATGAACCATGCATACATGGACGTTTATCCGCTCGACATAAAAGAAGGCAGAAATTTGATCGCGGCCGAATATTTAAGCGGGGCGCGCGTCGGCATCATGACGACGAACGTCGTTGAAGAATTGACCGGCGAAACGGAAGCTCCGTTCGTCGGTGAAATCGTCTACGTAAATGGGCAGCCGATCGAAGTCGTCGGGGTTGCCGAAGAAGAAACGGGACTCTTTAGTTTTGGCGCAAAGACGATCTACGTTCCGATGAAGACGTGGCAGACGATTTTTGCCAAAAAAACAATTACGGAACTGTCCATACAAACGGAAACGGTGGACGATTTGCAAATTGCCGGTGAAAAAGCGACTGCTCTGTTAAATGAAAAATACAAGAAAGAAGATGCGTACCAAACGTTGAATATGGAAGAAATCGCTGAAGGGATCGGCCAAGTGACACGAATCATGACGATCATCATCAGCAGCATCGCCGGCGTTTCATTGCTTGTCGGCGGCATCGGCGTGATGAACATCATGCTCGTTTCCGTCACGGAGCGAACGAGGGAAATCGGGCTGCGCATGTCGATTGGCGCGACCCGCGGACAAATTTTGTTCCAATTTTTGGTCGAAGCGATGACGTTGACGTTGATTGGCGGATTGATCGGCATCGCGCTAGGCACCGGTTTATCTTTCGTCGTATCGCATTTTGCCGGTTGGCCGCCGCTCATTTCACTGCCGGTCATCATCGGCGGGGTGCTGTTCTCCATGTTGATCGGCGTCGTTTTCGGCATGTTGCCGGCGAACAAAGCGGCAAGTTTACATCCGATCGATGCCCTTCGCTATGAATGATTGTAAAACGCATCAAATAAGCGAAAAACCAGACGGGATTGGCTCGTCTGGTTCCTTTGTTTCATTATTTGCCGAGCGAAATGATTTCGCTCCTTTTCGTGCAGCTTTTCAACATATGACCTTCCAATTTCTCCTGTTGGCAATTTGTTGCAATTTCACATCAGGGCAGACCGCTACCGGATTTCCGACCATTTCGAATACCGGCAAATCAGATATGCTGTCCCCGTATGCGAAACTGTTTTTCCAATCGATCGCTTTATGTTTCAACTTCTCCAAAATCAACTCCGCTTTGCGGTCCGCTTGAACGTGATCAATGGGCATTTTCGCATCGACGATATGGTTGTTTGTCGGAATGTCGGTGCCGATGATGATATCGACAGGCAAATATTCTAATGCGGCTTCCAAGAGAGGTTTATAGGTGCCGGAAACGACCATAATGAGGTGGTCTTTTTTTTCATGTTCTAACATCTGCTCCAAGACGAGGGGATGGAAGTCATCTCTCATTTTCGCTGCCAGTTCTTCGAAATAAGCTTTCACTTTATCGAACTTCAGGCCATGGAAGACATTCAAATATTTTTGTGTCAGACTTGCCTTCATTCTCCTCTCCGGATACAAGCGCAGTTTATACCCGACATACGGAGGAACGATGGAATAATAAAAGGATTTGTATTTTCCGTTGTACTCTTCGTGTGTTTTTAAAAAATCCATCATGAACGAATACGTTTCGTTTTTGTAGATCGTTCCATCAAAATCAAATATCGCCACTTTCATAGCATGCCCTCACTTTTGTGATGTAAATGGAATTGGTTTATATAAGGTTAACATATATTGGCGAAAATAGAAAGATGTCAATAGGACAATTTTCGTGCTTCACGGCGTTTTTGCGACATGGTGAGTAAATTGATTTTCCAAACGAAAAATTTTCGTTGCTGCACTTTTCATGGAAAAAATGATCGGCAAAACGGTTTTGACCGTGAAAATGCAAGCAAGGAAAACAATTTCCCGCATGCGGTGCTTTTTACTAGACGAAACATTTTCGGCAAAAAATAAAAGCATATCATTTACGCAAACACACATTACATGTTACAGTAAACGTAAAAGCGGTGGTTTATGATGGTTAAATTGAGCATATTGGATCAATCGCCGATTTCAACCGGCAAAAATGCGCGCGACGCGTTGGAGACATCCGTGAAACTTGCCCAGCTTGGCGAATCGCTCGGGTATGAACGGTACTGGATCGCCGAGCACCACGATTTTCATGGGCTCGCCTGCCCGAATCCCGACGTCATGTTGGGCGTCATCGGCTCAAGGACGAAAACGATCCGTATCGGTGCGGGTGCCGTCCTGTTGCCGTACTATAAACCGTTTCGCGTCGCGGAAACATACAATTTGTTGGCCACGTTGTTCCCTGGCAGGATCGATTTAGGGTTGGGAAGGGCGCCGGGTGGTTCTGCCGAAGTGTCGATGGCATTATCCGACAACTATTTGAAAGAAGTCGGCAAATTTTCCGAAAAAATCGATGATTTGCTTCGTTTCCTCACGCAGACGATGCCGGAAGATCACCTTTTTGCCAATATCAAGCCTTCGCCGATGCCGGACATCCCACCGAAAGTTTGGTTGTTGGGAACGAGCAAGAAAAGCGGCATCCTCGCCGCGGAAAAAGGGCTGCCTTACGCGTTCGGGTATTTTATGAGCGACTTTGACGGAGTCGCCACCACCCGGTTTTATCGAGAACACTTCTCGAAAACATACGAAACGGAACCTTACGTCATCGTCGCCGTGCACGCCATTTGCGCGGAGACGGCGGAAAAAGCGCATAAACTGGCGAAAAGCCCGATTGCCTGGCATTTGATGCAAGAGAAAACGAACGAAGCTGTGAAAGTGCCATCGATCGAGGAAGTCGACGCATTTCTTTGGACGGAACCAGACAAGAAGCGGATGGAAAAGAAAAAGCGTTCGCTCATCATCGGCGACCCTCAAGAAGTGAAAGAAAAGCTCGAACAGTTGGCCCGCCTGCACAAAGCGGATGAACTGATGATTTTGACGATCACGCATGATGAAGAAGCCAAATTCACTTCTTACCGCCTCATCGCTGAAGCATTTCAATAAGGAGTTTGGAATGAATACATCACGGAAGCAAAAATTGTTTGGCATTTCGTTGACCGCGATTTGGATGGCCGTCATTTTCGCTTTGTCACATCAACCTGCGGAACAATCAAGCGAATTGAGCGGGTCGTTGTTGTCGCTCGTCCTTTCGTTGGTTTCCCTACTTCCTGTTACGGTAGATGCAGAATGGTTGCATTTTTTCGTTCGGAAGACGGCCCATTTTACCGCATATTTCATTTTAGGTGTTCTCGTGGATCACACCGTCCGTTTGTTTTTCGAAAGACGCAGCATTTCATTCGTTTTGGCAAGCGTTATTTCCATCTTGTACGCCATTTCCGATGAATACCATCAAACATTCATACCGGGAAGAAGCGGCGAAGTCCGCGACGTCATCATTGACGGTTTCGGCGCTTTATGCGGAATCTTCGTTTACCGCATCATTCATTACGTAACAATCAAAGCAAAAAAGCCTGACTAAATTCGTTTGAGGTGTTTTAAATGAAACGATATGTGACGTTCATCATACTATCCATCATCATGTTAATGGTTTTCGGATGCAGTTCCGACAATGAAAAGGACGTACGTCTGCCGGATGTAGAAGAAACGGACGCGGTTCCGGTCGTTACAATGACGATGGAAAATGGCGGGGTTGTTGAAATCGCTCTTTATCCGAATACAGCGCGCAATACGGTGAACAATTTCATTTATTTGGTCGAGCAAGGTTTTTACGATGGCTTGACGTTTCACCGTGTCATCCCCGGCTTCATGATCCAAGGGGGCGATCCGGAAGGGACGGGGATGGGCGGACCCGGCTACACGATCGTCGGCGAATTTAAAAGCAACGGTTACGAAAATGAGTTAAAACATACGCGCGGCGTCATATCGATGGCGCGGGCGCAACATCCCGATTCTGCAGGCTCCCAATTTTTCATCATGGTCGACGATGCGCCGCATTTAGACGGCGATTATGCGGCATTCGGCAAAGTGATCAGCGGCATGGAAGTCGTCGACGACATCGTCCAAGTCGAGCGTGACGAAAATGATCGGCCGTTGGAGCCGCAAGTGATCAAATCGATGACCGTCGAACTGAACGGCTACGAATACGTAGAACCGGTAAAAATTGAGGACTAAAAAAGGACATCGCTAATCGGGATGTCCTTTTTCTATGTAATGTGTATCGTCGATAACCGATGAACATGATTTTTAAACGCATGGATTAAGGGCGTCAACGTGCTCGTTTAAGGATGAAGAGGATGATTTTTTGGCAATGAACCATTTTCAAGGATTCCGTCGTCAAGGTTGATAACGGATCGTCCAATCGATCGGCTCGATGCCATGTTTTACGAGCCAATCGTTCGTCCGGGAAAACGGCCGGCTGCCAAAAAAGCCCCGATGGGCGGATAAAGGGCTTGGATGGGCCGACTGGATGATGAAATGTTTGTTCTGATCGATGAGCGGGATTTTGCTTTGCGCCGCTTTTCCCCATAAAATGTAGACGATCGGATGTTCTTTTTCATTCAACACTTCGATGACACGGTTCGTGAAGTTTTCCCAGCCGATGCCGCGGTGGGAATGCGCCTGCCCCGCGCGCACCGTCAATACGGTGTTCAATAAGAGCACGCCTTCATTGGCCCAATCGATCAAATAACCATGGTTCGGCCGCTGAATTCCAAGGTCATTTTCGAGCTCGGTGAAAATGTTTTCCAATGAAGGAGGCGGTTTTACGCCCGGCTGGACGGAAAAGCTCAACCCATGCGCTTGATTCGGCCCGTGGTACGGGTCTTGGCCGAGAATGACCGCTTTTACGCTTTTGTACGGCGTGTAATGTAACGCGTTATAAATATCGTTCATCTGCGGGTAGATCGTTCTCGTAAAATACTCTTTCTTTAAAAACGCCCGCAACTTCTGATAATATGGTTTTGTGAATTCTTCATGCAAATAATCGTGCCAATCGTTTTTTAAAATTCGTTGTTTCATCGGACATTGCTTCCTTTTCGTCATGCTATATTAATAGTTTTACATATTGTCGATTTTCTGACAAGCGGAGGTAATCCAGATCTCATATACAGTTGAAAAAACAAACAGGAGATGATGTCGTTTATGAACAAAATCACCTTGATGGAAGCATATTTGATCGAAACATTGCGCCAAAACGGAATAGACGATGCCGAAATATTGCAAAAAGTGAAAGGGAAAGATGTCGAATCGTTTAAGCATTTGCATGAGAAGTTTGATTTCACAGGCTTGTACGCCCTTGATGAAGAAGGAATTTTGGAAGATGTGCTTGAAGAAGGCTATCAAATCAAATATTTGACATTCACCGGGCTCGTAAACATCCTCCGGATGAAATTCAACAAACATGAAGGGGTGGATTACGAGGCGAAAGAATACACCATCGTCAATTTAAACTTGAGCGATGAAGAGACCGAAACATTAAAACAACTGGTTTCGGACAACTGGAAAGTTTCAAAAACCGATGCCGGGGTCGTCATCCAACCAGTTCATTTGATCGGAAGCTAAAGAATTTAAACGCTGGATCACCCACGAGTCGTCATCCAACCAGTTCATTTGATCGCATAATCTTGGACAAAATTTGCTTGACTGTTCAATTATGACTGCCCAATAAAAAAATGGAAGTGTGTGGACGATACACTTCCTTTTTATTTTGATTGCAAAAAAAATTTATCCTTTTTGAACGAGCTGTATAAATTCATTCAATTTGATACGTGCTTCCGGAGTTAACGTTTTGATCGTTTCGATCAATTGAATCAAATCGGGTGTCGCTTCCTCTTCATCAAGCGAAAAGAACGAAGCAAGATCGCTGTCCAACGCATGCAAAATTTTTCCCAACAATTCGATGTCCGGTACAGCCCGATTATTTTCAAATCGACTTATGTACGATTGTGAAACGGCGACTTTATCGGCCAATTGCTGTGTCGTCAAGCCGCGAGCTTGCCGCAAAGAACGCAATCGTTCTCCTAAATTGAAAGTCATCGTCGATAACTCCTTTGAACATGTATCATTACTCATTAAGTGTAATATGAAACGTTAAAAACGTGAACATAAGAGCGACGAATATGACAAATAGTTATATTAAATTTGACAAATAGAACCAATATTCATAAGATTAAGTAAAAAAATGTAAAATGGTGATAGGAGTGGTCACGTTGCGGCAACAATATGCCCATTTGCCAAAAATTTGTTTTGGCTTCGGTACGCTTTCGTTTATTGAAGAAACGTTGCAACGTTTTCGTGGAGAGCATTTATTGGTTATAAGTGATAGACAGCATCATGATACAAATTTGCTCGAGAAAATCGAACGAATGGCTGAAAATGATGAAATCCAAATACATATTCACATTGCGGAAAGTTCCGAATTGGAACTGGGAGCATCCGGTCCGTTCTTTTGCTTCGACAGAAAATTTGCCGGTATCGTCGCTTTTGGCGGCATGAAACTATTAAACTATGCAAAATGGAAGGCGCTCGAACAAGCCAACGAAGGTGACGTTTTAGAAAAATTGATGAGAAAAGAACCACTGCAAAAAGGGATTCCTCTCATCTCCATACCGATGACGATCACGACCGGCATCGAAGCGAGCCCGCACGTATTTAGCATTCGCAAGGATGAAATCACGTTTGTCACCCATCCGTTTTTCACCCCTTCGTTGGTGATATACGATCCGAATTTGACTATAGCTTCATCCCCTTATGAACGGTCCGCTCTCGGTCTACTCAATCTGGCAAATTCGCTGGAATCGTACTTTTTATTGCAACAAGAGCCGTTCCTGGAACGTTTGACATTGAAAGCGATCAAGCTGATTTTGACAAATATGCTTAGGGTCACGTATAAGCAGCGAGATTTATCCGCGCTGGAAGCGCTCGTCAAGGCGTCCATGTTAAACGGCATCGTGCAGCACGCATCGCCGCTTCGTCATGTGTTTCACAGTTTTGTCCAGCCGTTGCTGCAACATGGGAGGGTGCCGTACGAAATCGCGACGAGCGTGATGCTTCCATATGTGATTGAACTTTTCCAAAAGAAACATGACGGACGCGGACAAAACATTGTCCGCGAACTCGGCTTTCGGATAAATGATGACCGGCAAGTGTACACGTATTTAAAAGCGCGGATTGCCAACATGATCCGGACGATCGGTTTTCCGAACAAATTGTCCGCATTGCCGATCAGAAAAGCGGATTTGTCTTCATTGGCAGAAAAAGCTTACAATTTGTATCTTTCTGCACATGAAGGGAAGACGGCGTGGACGGAAAAAGATTTCTTGAAAATATATGAAAACGCCTATTCTGGGAAAATAAAAAGTTTTTACCATTTTTAATTCAATGTATAAGGATGCCGTCGATTTTCATGAAATGGATTTCGCCAACATGAAAAAACAGATTATGCCTATCCATGAATTGAAAAACATGATAAGATAAAAGGAAACATATACTAAACTAAATATTTTTTAGGAGGAAAATGATGTATTCTGAAGACAGTATCATTTTGGGGTTGCTAGCAGTTTTAGGATTTTTGATATTCTTTTTTATTATCATCGGCATCATTTTTTATGTTCTTAACGCCATTGGACTGTTTAAAATCGCCAAGAAAATGGGCAAAGAAGATTTGGCGTTTATGGCATGGATTCCGGTTGCAAATTCTTTCCTCGTGCCGATTTTAGTTGAAAATGACGTACACGAAGAAATCCGTGGTAAGTTCACGTTGATTTTCGCAATCAGTTTCATTGCGTCCATCATTTTGGGTTGGTTTTTTACGCCGTTCAGCTTCATATATTTAATTGCGTATTTGTACGGTTTTTATTTTCTCGCAAAAAAGTTTTCCAAAAACGTTGTGGCACACACGGTCATTGGTGCCGTCACATTGGGAGCGTCCACGGCCATTTCCTTCTTTATGTTCCGCAACCGCGAACCAATTCAAGACATTTAATATAAATGAGGTGAGTGATCATGGAAAATATTTATATCGTTGAAGGAGCAAGGACCGCATTTGGAACTTTTGGCGGGTCGTTGAAAGACATCGATGCCACGACACTTGCTGTAACAGCAAGCAAAGCGGCAATCGAAAGAAGCAAGATTGAACCGGAAGACATCGATTTGACGATCATTGGCAACGTCTTGCATTCATCGAATAACTCACCATATTTGGCGCGTCACGTTGCCTTGCGTTCCGGGGTGCCGATTGAAAAACCATCCCTCTCCGTCAACCGTTTGTGCGGTTCCGGATTGCAATCGATCATTTCCGCCGCTCATTCCTTGCTGTTGGGCGAAGGACGGGTCGCATTGACGGGAGGAACGGAAAACATGAGCATCACGCCGCATGTCATCCGTGGAACACGTTTTGGCACAAAATTAGGTTCGCCGCAAATCGATGACATGTTATGGGCTGGATTGACGGATGAATATATCGGTGCCGGCATGGGAATGACGGCGGAAAACCTGGCCGAAAAATACTCCATCTCTCGCGAGGAACAAGATGAATATGCTTACCGGAGCCACATGTTGGCCGCAAAAGCCAGAAAAGAAGGGAAATTCGCGGAAGAAATCGTTCCGGTTGAAGTGAAAACGAAAAAAGGGACGGTGGAGTTCAAAGAAGACGAACATATCCGTGAAGATACATCGTTGGAAAAGTTGGCGAAATTGAAACCGGCGTTCAAAAAAGATGGGACGGTAACCGGAGGAAACGCCAGCGGCATCAACGACGGGGCGTGTGCGAATATCGTCGCCACGGAAAGTTTCATCAAAGAACGCGGACTTAAGCCGCTTGCCCGCATCGTTTCTTGGGGAGTGGCAGGCGTCCAACCGGATATCATGGGTATCGGCCCCGTACCGGCAATCAAACAGGCGCTTGAAAAAGCGAACTTGACGCTAGACGACATGGATCTCGTTGAAGTGAATGAGGCGTTTGCCGCACAATACTTGGCGGTCGAAAAAGTGCTAGAATTGGACCGCGACAAAACGAACGTAAACGGCGGCGCCATCGCGTTGGGCCATCCGCTCGGTGCAAGCGGAGCCCGCGTCGTTTATACGTTGATCAAGGAATTGCACCGCCGGGGCGGCAAATACGGCGTCGCTTCCTTGTGCATCGGCGGCGGTCAAGGAATCGCGATGATTGTCGAAAGAGTATAAATGGATACGTTTCATAGTAAGATAGAAAAGGCTTTTGAGCATCTTTTGCGATGCTCGAAGCCTTTTTTTATCATTGACGCATGTTAGACCAAGTCACGTTTCGATTTGATAAGGGGTGGAAAAAATGGAGGAAGCTTATGTCACATTAAAAAACGGTGAGACGATATTTTACCGCAAGCGTCCTGGGGGAGACAAGGCGGTTCTGTTAATTCATGGCAACATGAGCTCTTCCAACCATTGGAAGAGGTTGATGCGTGTATTTGATGAGCGGTTTACGGTTTTTGCACCGGACTTGCGCGGCTTCGGATTATCGACATACAATGAAACGATCACGTCGCTGAAAGATTTTTCCGATGATATCAAGTTGTTTGTCGACGAAATCGGGTTGAGGAAATTTTCCGTCATCGGCTGGTCGCTTGGCGGCGGCGTGGCGATGCGCTTTACACTCGATTATCCGCAACATGTGGAAAAACTGGTTTTGCTCGCTTCCATTTCGACCCGGGGCTATCCGATTTTTTCAATGAACGAAGATGGAACATTCAATGTGAAAAAGCGACTGAAAACGATGGACGAAATCGCTTCGGATTATCGCACGAAATGGATGGAAAAGTTGTATGAAAGTAACGACCGCCAAATGCTAAAAAAATTGTTGGACAGCCTAATGTTTTCAGTTAACCGTCCTCCTGAGGAGATGTATGAAGAGGCGATCGACGATATGTTGAAACAACGCAATTTGGTCGAAGCCAATCATGCAATAAATATCTTTAATATCAGTGACAAATTTAATGGCACGTTCCATGGTACGGATGAGACAAAAAACATCAACGTACCTGTTTTAAACATTTATGGCGTTCATGACCGCACGGTGACGAAGCGAATGATTGATGAAATTGCCGCGGATTTGGCACACTGTGTCATGACAGTGAAATTGAAAAATTGCGGCCATGCTCCCGTTGTCGACGATTTACCGACGTTAAAACAAGAAATCGAAACATTTTTGGATAGGGGATGACGGCGAAAGACAAAGTTGCCATCATTACAGGAGGGGCGAGTGGAATCTGCCTTGTTTTGGTCAAGAGTTTTTTGGAAGAAGGAGCAAACGTAAGCGTCGCCACTGTTAATCAGGAAGCAAGCGATAAACTTAGAATAGCTCGACAAAAAGGGGTGAGTTTCACTACGTTTTTACAGATGTAGCGAAATAAGCATGAAGATGAGTCTGATTCAAGATAGGTGACGTTCACTACACTTTTACAGATGTAACGAAATAAGCATGAAGATGAGCCTGATTCAAGATAGGTGACGTTCACTACGTTTTTACAGATGTAGCGAAATAAGCATGAAGATGAGTCTGATTCAAGATAGGTGACGCTCACTACGTTTTTACAGATGTAGCGAAAACTCCCACCAATTTTTGTTCCGTTCGGATAGGTGATTGTTCACTACATTTTTATAGATATTGCGAATCGAAAAAGTGTGCAAGCCCTTGTTGACAAAGCGGTGGAGCTATAGAGTCGCATCGATGTGTTGATGAATCTAGCCGGGGTCTTTAAAGATGAGCGATTTGAAAAATTGACCGAAGAACTTTTGACCCTGTTATGGCAATCAATTTAAAAGGTGTCATCCATTGGTGCAAGCAGTGCTCCCACCCATGTTCGAATAAGAAAAGGGCTAAGTCATCAATACGTCTGCTGTAAGTGGAGGCTATGGAATTTTCGGCCAGACGTATTAGGTGGCGACGAAAGCAGCTGTCGTCGGAATAACGAAAACATGGGCAAAAGAATTTGGGCGAAAAGGCATCAACGTCAACGCCGTGGTGTTTGGATTCATCATGACGGACATGGTCCGCTCCATGCGGGCAACGTCGTGGATAAAAGTAAACGTTCGATTTTGTTAAACCGTCTCGGGACTCCGAAAATGTTGTAAATGCAGGTGTGTTTTGTCCAGTGACGAATCGGATTACGTCCACGGCTATATATTGCACGTTGATGGATGTAATCGTCAAGCCGTGACACAAGAGTTGTCTCGGCTATAAATTTTTATAAAATGTATTTGATAATAAAATTCCATCCCGATCAACTAGTTTAATAAAAATTAGTTAGTTAAAGAATAATATTTACGTTATTAGTGATGAGAAATGGTCCGTCAGCCAACAATTCCGCAATCAACGAAAATTTGTCTTTAAGCAGTTTTCTATAAGCCTGAAAATCTCTTTTGTGAAGAGAACCCCACGAGTAGATTTTTGGTACAACTCTTGGGGTTCACTTCATTGGACGCCGGAATGTTCTCATAGGAACGTTCTATGAGCCGGAAATCGTCTTTTGGAGACTGAATTGTTCTTATAGGAATGTTCTATGAGCCGCAAAACAGCATTTTGAGGCCAAAATGGTCTCATAGGGGAGTTCTATGAGCCGTAAAATGGCTTTTGTAGGTCGAAATGGTCTCATAGGGGAGTTCTATGAGCCGCAAAACAGCATTTTGAGGCCAAAAT